>NZ_LOWY01000072.1:0-195233 GCF_001524185.1 Burkholderia sp. FL-7-2-10-S1-D7
GTCCGCTTGATCCCTTGCTCCATTTGGCACCTCTTCGTTTCGGCGAAAAAGTGTCAACCTATTTCAGGACGGGTCACATGAAAAAAGCCGCCGTGCTTCGCGCACGGCGGCTTTTTTTGTCGGCTGCGTGGCGCGGCGTCAGGCCACGCGTTCGCCGGTCGGTGCGTTGCCGTCGGGCGCGTGATGGCGGCCGTGCTGCTTCGCGAGCAGGTCGCGGTACAGGCCCGGACGGTTGCGCAGCACGTCGGGGCTGCCGTCGTCGATCACCTTGCCGTTGCTCATCACGATGATCCGGTCGAAGTTGCGCAGCGTCGACAGTCGGTGCGCGATCGCGATCACCGTGCGGCCCACCATCAGGCGGTCGAGCGCGCTCTGGATCGCTTCCTCGGATGCGCTGTCGAGTGCGGACGTCGCTTCGTCGAGCAGCAGGATCGGCGCATCCTTCAGGATCGCACGCGCGATCGCGATGCGCTGGCGCTGGCCGCCCGACAGCTTCACGCCGCGGTCGCCGACGATCGTGTCGTAGCCTTCCGGCATCGCCTCGATGAACTCCGAGCAGCGGGCGTCGCGCGCGGCGGCGAGCACTTCCTCGCGGGTCGCGTCGGGGCGGCCGTATGCGATGTTGTCGTAGATGGTCCGGTGCAGCAGCGAGATGTCTTGCGGCACGAGCGCGATCGCGTGTCGCAGGCTGTCCTGCGTGATCGCCTTCACGTCCTGCCCGTCGACCTTCACGGCGCCGTCCTGCGTGTCGTAGAAGCGCTGCAGCAGCGCGAGCACGGTCGACTTGCCGGCGCCCGACTTGCCGATGAGGCCGACGCGCTGGCCCGGTTCGATATGGAGGTCGAAGTGGTCGAGGATCGCGCGGCGATGCGGATACGCGAACGTCACGCGTTCGAAATCGACGCGCCCGCCCTTGGCCGACAGCGGTTGCGCGTCGGAGCGGTCCGGCATCCCGTGCGGCTCGAGCAGCGTCTTCACGGCTTCGGACAGGCGTGCCACATGCTGCGTGACGTCGACGAGCGCGACCGCCAGATCGCGCGTGCCGTGCAGGATCGTGAAGCCGAGCGAGCTGACGAGCACGATGTCGCCGGAGGTCGCGCGGCCCTGGTCCCACAGCCACAGCGCCCAGCCGAGCAGGCCGGCGGACAGCATCGCGGTGATCACCGCGTGCAGCAGGCGCAGCTTCTCGAGATAGAGCAGGCTTTGCTGGCGCGCGTCCATCTCGGCTTTCACCGTCGCGCCGAAGCGCTTCTGTTCGCGCAGCGTCATTCCGAACGCGCGCACGAGGCCCATGTTGCTGATCACGTCGACGAGCTCGCCGTCGACCGCCGCGGCCTTCGATGCGAACGCGTGATGGCGCGCGGAGCCGCGCCCGGCAAGCTTGAACAACACGACCGAGAGCACGGCCGAACAGCCGAGCAGGCCGGCGGCCATCAGCGGGTTCACGACGATGATCATCAGGATCGCGCCCATCACCGCGATGCACGGCGGCAGCACGTTCCACGCCATCGTGTTCTCGGACGTATAGACGGCGTTCGACGTGGCGGTGATGCGGCTCGCGAGCGTGCCCGGCTGCTTTTCCGAGTAGTACGTCGGCGAATGGCCGATCAGGTACTGGAACAGGTCGCGCCGCAGGTCGCCGGTGACCGCGACGAACGTGTGCGCGGCGACCCAGCCGCCGACGCGCCACAGCAGGTTGTCGGCCGCGATCAGCCCGACGAGCAGCGCGAACGCACTCCACAGCGGGCCAGGATGATGGCGCCCGGTCGCGAGCACGTCGATCAGGTGTTTGATCGCGTATTGCGAGCCGAGCGCGCAGCCGACGGCGGCCAGCACGCTGCAGAGCACGATCAGGTGCGCGACGGGATGCAGGCGGATGTAGCGGAACAGAAACGCGATCGGCCGATGCGCGTAGCTCGACAGCTTCGCGTTGTGGGCGTTGCGCTGGGCAGGGGTGAGAGATTCCAAAATATGCGTGCGGTGATTCGGTGATTGAGCGGATCGGTGGATCGCAGCCCACGGTCGCCCGGACTGAATAATCCGGCATTGTAAACAAGGCCGTGCATTGCGCTGCGCGAATCTTGCCTTGGTCAGGGGCGCGCGACCAATTTTGAGATAAAATCCGGCATCCGTCCTGCCGCATGCGCCGGAATCGCGATGCCGGCAGGGAGGGGATGACTCGGAACGCCAAAAGGGCCTTCCACTCTAGAACGGACGCCCAAGTCCGCGGGTTGCAAAGTGTTGCACCTTTGTAACAAAGTAAAGTGTTTGAAATGTTGTGCGCCGTATCGGGATTAACCCTAGATAATCGGCTCCGGGTTCGATGCCAGGTTTTTACGAACCCCTGTCAACGGGTCTTCGTTTCAAACGTTCTATGCCTGTCGCGTCGCCGACGCTCCTTGAGCAGCGCGGGTTTGACGCCCCCGGCAGGCTGATTCGTCGGATTTTCGGACGAAATGCATCCAGCCCGGACCGCCGGCAGGTTGCCGACCCATACCTGGTTTTTAGCCGATTTTTTAGGAGTTACGCATGCGAATCGCCCAAATCGCTCCGTTGCACGAAGCGGTGCCCCCGAAACTGTACGGTGGTACCGAGCGAGTGGTGTCCTATCTCACCGAAGCGCTTGTCGAGATGGGGCATGACGTCACGCTCTTCGCGAGCGGCGATTCGCAAACGTCGGCGAAGCTCGAAGCGTGCTGGCCGCAGGCGCTGCGCCTCGACCCCACGATCCGCGACGTGATGGCCCCGCACATGCTGCTCCTCGAGCAGGTGCGCCGCCGTGCGGAAGAGTTCGACGTCCTGCACTGCCACATCGACTACTACCCGTTCTCGCTGTTCTCGCGCCAGCCGGTCCCGCATCTGACGACGATGCACGGCCGTCTCGACCTGCCGGAACTGCAGCCGATCTTCAACGCGTTCAGCGACGTGCCGGTCGTGTCGATCTCCGATAACCAGCGCATCCCGCTGCCGCAGGCGAACTGGCTGTCGACCGTGTACCACGGCCTGCCGGAAAACCTGCTGACGCCGATCCCGAACGTGAAGCCGAGCTACCTCGCGTTCCTCGGCCGCATCTCGCCGGAGAAGCGCGTCGACACCGCGATTCGCATCGCCGAGCAGGCCGGCCTGCCGATCAAGATCGCCGCGAAGCTCGACAAGGCCGACCGCGCGTACTACGAAGAGAAGATCAAGCCGCTGTTCGCGCTGCCGCACGTCGAGTACATCGGCGAAATCAGCGAGTCGGAAAAGACCGAATTCCTTGGCAACGCGCACGCGCTGCTGTTCCCGATCGACTGGCCGGAGCCGTTCGGCCTGGTGATGATCGAGGCGATGGCCTGCGGCACGCCGGTGATCGCATTCAAGCGCGGTTCGGTGCCGGAAGTGATCGAAAACGGCGTGTCGGGCTTCGTCGTCGAAGACGAACTGTCGGCCGTCGCGGCGCTCAAGCGTCTCGATACGTTGCCGCGCGAAAAAGTGCGCGCCGCGTTCGAAGCACGTTTCTCGTCGAAGGTGATGGCGCAGAACTACGTGAAGGGCTACGAGGAACTGCTGCGCCAGAAGCGCCGCACGGTGCTGCGCGAAGTCAACGCAGGCTGATGCCGGCGCGCCGGCCGCACTGCGGCTGAGGCCGTCATTGACGCCCCGTCCGGGTCTCCGGCGGGGCGTTGTCACATCTGCGGCGCGGATCTGTTGTATTCTCGCCGCGCCCGGCGCCGCGAACGGTCCCGGAAGCGGCCCGGCACGCCATCCGGTCGTCTGTCCAGACGGTAATGTCCCTATAATGGCCGTGCCGCGAAATCCGGCCCCGCACGAACATCGAGAGGAGAGCAGTCTTGGCGAGATCGAAAACCACGCGCGCAGCGCCGGCCCCCGGCGCCGGCGTGATCTTCGCGTTGCGCGCGATCGGTCTCGTGCTGCTCGCGCGCTGGCTGTTCTCGATGTCCCAGATGGGCTATCGCGCGTCGCTGTCGGCGATGGTGTCGTCGCCGTGGGCGTTCGTCTATCTCGTGCTGATTTTCCTGCTGCTCGCGCTGCCGGGCGCCGTCGCGCGCGCCGAGCGGCCGTTCCATCCGCTGCCGCAGTGGCTGCGCCAGGCGCTGCGGGCCTTCGCGCTGATCGGTTTCCTGTTTGCCGTGTGGTCGATCGGTGCGTTCGCGTGGGCGGCCGGCTGGCGCCGTGCGCTGCACGCGGTGACGGCGACCAACGGCTGGCTCGTCGCCGCGCCGGCGCTGTATGCGGCGATCGTGTGGATGTGTCGCCCGCGGCCACTGTGGCGCACCAACGTGGCCGCGCGACGCTTCGCGGTCGGCCGCTACGCGATCTCGCTCGATACGCTCACGCGTACCGCGATCGTCTGGATGGAGAGCCGTAAGGTCGGCCAGTACGACGCGCGCGAACTGTCGGTGCGCTGGCCCGGCCGGGGCGCGTCCGCCGCGGCCGAGCAGGGCGCGCAGGCGGCCGCCCTGCCGCCGCGTCGCGGCAGCCTGTTCCGGCGGCCGAAGGTGGAACTGCTGTGGGATTCTCCGGCGGCCGTCGGCCATAACCGGCAGATCGTGATGCGCGCGCCGCTCGCGACCGAGGGCGACCGCGTCGCGGTGCTCGCGCTCGACGCCGCGCTCAAGCAGATCGTCTGACAAGGCCTGCGCGGCGCGCGGGCGGCAAGGAGGCGCAATGGTCGTTCGCTGGTTGCTGGCAGCCGTTCACCTGATGGCGTTCGGCGTCGCGTTCGCCGCGATCGCGGGGCGCAACCGCGCGCTGCGCCGGGTCATCGCGTCGGCACAGGCCGCCGACCTGCCCGGCGTGTTCAAGGCCGACGCGGCCTGGGGATTGTCCGCGCTGGTGCTGATCGCGACGGGACTCACGCGCGCATTCGGCGGCTTCGAGAAGGGCGCCGCGTATTACCTTCACGCGCCGCTCTTTCACCTCAAGATGACCGCGCTCGTGCTGATCCTGCTGCTCGAGATCGTGCCGATGCTCGGGCTGATCCGCTGGCGCATCGCCGCGCGGCAACAGCAGATGCCCGATCTGGGCCGCGCGCGGACCTACGTGCGCATCGGCCACTGGCAGGCCGTGCTCGTGATGGTCATCGTGTTCGCCGCGTCGGGAATGGCGCGGGGGATCTGGGCGGCCGGTTAGGCCTTCCGACCGGGCGGACCAGCCGCCCGGCTCGTCCTGCGCTCAGCGCACGAGGCAGGGGCGCTTGTTGTTGAACGTCCAGCCCGGAATCAGATACTGCATCGCGGCTGCATCGTCGCGCGCGCCGAGCCCGTGCTGCTTGTACAACTCGTGCGCGACCGCGACCGCATCCATGTCGATGTCGATGCCGAGACCCGGACGCTTCGGCACTTCCACGAGCCCGTTCTCGATCTTCAGCGGCTCGCGCGTCAGCCGTTCGCCGTCTTGCCAGATCCAGTGCGTGTCGATCGCGGTGACTTGACCGGGCGCGGCGGCCGCGACATGCGTGAACATCGCGAGCGACACGTCGAAGTGGTTGTTCGAATGCGAGCCCCACGTGAGGCCCCAGTCGCGGCACATCTGCGCGACGCGCACCGAGCCCTGCATCGTCCAGAAGTGCGGGTCGGCGAGCGGGATGTCGACCGCCTGCAACTGCACCGCATGGCCCATCTGCCGCCAGTCGGTCGCGATCATGTTGGTCGCCGTCGGCAGCCCGGTCGAGCGGCGGAATTCGGCCATCACCTCGCGGCCCGAGTAGCCGTTTTCCGCGCCGCACGGATCTTCCGCATAGGCGAGCACGTGATGCAGGTCGCGGCACAGCCGCACGGCCTCGTCGAGCGACCACGCGCCGTTCGGATCGAGCGTCACGCGCGCTTCGGGGAAGCGCTCGGCGAGCGCCGTCACCGCTTCGACCTCGCGTGCGCCTTCGAACACGCCGCCCTTCAGCTTGAAGTCGTTGAACCCGTAGCGCGCATGCGCGGCTTCGGCGAGGCGCACGACCGCCTCGGGCGTCAGCGCGGCCTCGTCGCGCACGCGCGTCCAGTCGTCGGTCGCGCCGCTGCCGTCGCGATAGGGCAGCGCGGTTTGCGTCCGGTCGCCGACGTAGAACAGGTAGCCGAGCATCTCGACGCGCTCGCGCTGCTGTCCCTCGCCGAGCAGGGCGGCCACGGGCACGCCGAGATGCTGGCCGAGCAGGTCGAGCAGTGCGGCTTCGAGCGCGGTGACGGCGTGGATCGTGGTGCGCAGGTCGAAGGTCTGCAGGCCGCGGCCGCTCGCGTCGCGGTCGGCAAAGGTGCGCCGCACGTCGTTGAGCACCGCATGGTAATTGCCGACCGGCTGACCGACGACGAGCGCGCGCGCATCCTCGAGCGTGCGGCGGATGCTTTCGCCGCCCGGCACCTCGCCGACGCCGGTGCGGCCCGCGCTGTCCTTCAGGATCACGAGGTTGCGGGTGAAGAACGGGCCGTGCGCACCGCTCAGGTTGAGCAGCATGCTGTCGTGGCCGGCGACCGGGATGGCTTGCAGGTCGACGATGCGCGGCGTGTCGTGGGAAGGCGAGGCAGTGACGGCGTTCATGGCGGCGATGGCGAAAGAGTGGGCAATGCCGTGCGGCAAAAGCTTTGCCGCGCGCGGCGGGAGGTGCGATCATTCGACAACCGACGTGCGCGGCGCGCAAGCCCCGCAGGTCGACAGCAACCCGAAAGGGTGAGGGCGACCCGCTCGATGCCGGTGTCGCGGCGGACCGGAGTCAAGCGCGGATGCGCGCTTCGGTGTCGACCGTGAAACCGGGCACCGGCAGCCGCGTACAAGCGCGCATGCCGGTCGATCGCGAACCACGGGACCCGGCAGGTGCGTGTACACCAGCCTCGGTCAACAGGAGATCCGTATTGCGATCATCAGTCGTCGGATGACTTGTGACGCAGTATAATGAATCATCGGCGTTCGCTCAAACCCCGCGTAAACCCTCGGCTCACATTACGATCATTCAAAAAGGAACCGGCCTCATGTCCGTGCCTACGCTTCCCGCAGCGCCGCGCCGTCGCGCACGCAGCCTCGCACAAGATGTCGTCGACGCGCTGACCGCGCAGATCGAAAACGGCACGCTGCGTCCCGGCGACAAGCTGCCGACCGAAACCGAAGTCATGGCGGCGCAGGGCGTCAGCCGCACGGTCGTGCGCGAAGCGATTTCGCGGATGCAGGCGAGCGGCCTCGTCGAGACACGCCACGGCATCGGCAGCTTTGTGCTCGAACCGACGCGCCGCCAGGCACTCGGCATCGATCCCGCGACCATCACGACGCTGCGCGACGTACTAGCCGTGCTCGAGCTGCGCATCAGCCTCGAAAGCGAATGCGCGAGCCTCGCCGCGCAGCGCGCGAGCGATACCGACCTCGCCGCGCTGCGGCGGGCGCTCGACGCAATCGCGTCGGGGGCGGGCGGCGGTCGCGACACGGCGCAGCTCGATTTCCAGTTCCACCTGCAGATCGCGCAGTCCACCGGCAACCGCTACTTCGTCGACATCATGACGCAGCTCGGCGCGTCGATCATTCCGCGCACGCGCGTGAATTCGGCGCGCTTCGCCGGTGACGACCTCGAGCGCTATGTCGGCCGGCTCAATCACGAGCATGAAGACATTTACGAGGCGATCGCGCGTCACGACCCGGAGGCCGCGCGTGCCGCAATGCGCACGCACCTGACCAATAGCCGCGAGCGGCTGCGCCGTGCGCACGAGGCGGCCGAGGCGGAACGCGACACGCAGGCCAGCTGACGAGTCGCTGCCGAGACGGCCCGCACAATGCCGCGGGTCACGTCGAATATCGCCTCAACATCAGACATCGTATGAGATCGGCGCGATTGCGCCGATCGTTTTATTGCTGGCGACGCATCCGCCGGCACTCGCATCGTGCGAGAGAAGGCGGGGCGGCGTTCCCGCCGTCGCCCGTGCCCCGGCGGCCTGGGGCTATCCAGGCCGCCAATCCCGCTCGATCAGCCTCCCTTCGTCACGATGGTCTTCCACGCACCGCTCTTCACCTGATACAGCGTCGACATGCCGCTCTTCAGCGAGCCGTCGTTCGCGAACGAGATGCGGCCGGTGACACCTTCGAAGTCGACTTTCTTCAACGCCGGGCGATAGACCTTCGGATCGGTCGAGTTGACCGCCTGCATCGCCTTGATCGCCGCCCACGCCGCGTCGTAGCCGAACTGCGCATACGACAGCACGTCGACACCGAAGCGCTTCTTGAACCGCTGCTCGAAATCCTTGCCCTGCGGCAGCTCATCGAGCGGCCGTCCGTATTCCCACGCCATCGCGCCTTCCGCGGCCGGGCCGGCGATCTTGATGAACTCGTTGTCCTTCACGCCGCCGCCGCCGACGAACTGCGCGTTCAGCCCGAGCTGGCGCATCTGCTTGATGAAGTTGGCGGCGAGCGAGTCGAGACCACCGAAGAAGATCAGGTCGGGATTCTTGGCCTTCAGGCTCGTGATCTGCGCGCGGAAGTCGACCGCCTGGTTGCTGGTGAATTCGCGGCCGATGATGTTGCCGCCGGCCGCCTTCACGGCCTTCTCGAACTCGTCGGCCTCGCCCTGGCCGAACGCGGTGCGGTCGTCGATGATCGCGATCCGCTTCGCCTTGGTCACTTCCACGGCGTACTTGCCCGCGTTGCCGGCGTTCTGGCCGTCGGTCGCGATCACCATGAACATGTTCGCAAGCCCGCGCGACGTGAGCGTCGGGTTGGTCGCGGCCGGGTCGATCACCGGGATGCCGGCCTTGTCGTAGACCACCGACGCCGGAATCGTCGTGCCCGAGTTGAAGTGGCCGACCACCACCGACACGTTCTGGTCGACGAGTGCCTGGGCGGCCTGCACGCCGATGCGTGGGTCGGCCTGGTCGTCCTGCACGACGAGGTTGAAGTGCGCGGGCTTGCCGGCGATCTGGATCTTCTGCGCGGCCGCATCGTCGAGCGCGAGCTGCACGCCGTTCTGGAGATCCTTGCCGTAACCGGCGTTCACGCCGGTGAGCGGCGCGGCGAAGCCGACCTTCACGTCGGTCGAGTCGGCCGCCTGGGCGGCCTGTTGCGAGAGGAGAGCTACCGCGGATACGACCGATACCGACAACAGGGAATGACGGAATTTCATGTTCGTTCCTCTTGTTCTTACACCAGCGGGTGGGTACCGCACGCAGCCGGCGGGCCGGGCGCGTGCGACGGGCGGGCGGTTCGACCGCTTCTCGGAATCGGGCGGGGAGGTCGGCATGCTGATGCTTCCCGGAAAAATCTCCCGTCAGGCTCTGCGAGGAGCCCCGATCGCCTCGATATATAGGTCGCCGATATGCGCCGGTCTTGGCAATTTGCCGCGCATTCGGTGCGGATTTGCGCATAGCTTCTACGCGAGCGTGGGCGGCCGGTATCGGGAGTTTCCCGTCGCGAGCGCAACGGGTCGGAAGGCGGGCGGCGGTGCGGGGCAGACAAGGCGCGGCCCGCCGGGGCCACGCCGTGTCATGAGAACCGTCAGTCGGACAGGGCGTCCGATACGGCTTCGACGTCGTCGTGCGACGCGGTCGTGCGGATCAGCGGGTCGCTGGTGCTCGGGCGGCCGGTCTCGACGTGGCCCGCGAAGCGGCGCTTGAACCCGAGCGGCTTGCCGTCGCTGACGGTCAGGTCGTACCAGCCGTTGCTGCCGCGCAGGTCCCAGTAGTCGTCGACGTGCGTACCCGGCTTGAGGTCGAACTCGCGCGCATGGCCGTGGCCGTATGCGTTCGTCACCTTGAGCCGCACGGCCTTGTGGCCGCGGTTCATCAGGCGCAGCGTGATGTTGCCGTTCGCGACGTCGTAGCCGTAGATCACCTCGGGGTTGACGCTCGCGGGGCCGACCGCCGACGCGGCGGGGCTGCGGAAGTGGCAATAGAAGCCGTTCGGGCCGTACACGTCGAGGTCGTACAGGCCGAGCGACGGCGCCGGGCTCCACGTGTCGGAAAGCCGCTTGCCGGCGTCGACCGTGTACGTCCACGGGCCGTCGACGCGATTGCGCGCCTGAACCTGGAGCGCCGCGCCCGCCGCGCCGGTGTTCGCGAAGGTCAGCCGGAACTGGCCGCTCGCGTCGTCGATCCGGCCGTGCACGAACAGTTCGTACGGCAGCGCGCGCGCCGGACGCAGGCCGGCCTCCTGCTTCGGCAGATGCTGGACGACCGGCGGCACCGGGATGTAGTCGGGGTGACGGTTGCGGTCGGGCGGCGCGTAGCCGCTCGTGTCCGGGAGCTGCGGCCAGCTTGCGTCGGGCGTTGAGAAGTCGAACGCGGACGTCAGGTTGCCGCACACCGTGCGGCGCCACGGCGACACGTTCGCCGCCGTGACCGCGTACTGCGCACCGAAGCGCGCTTCGATGAATTGCAGCAGCGACGTGTGATCGAAGGTCTGCGAACAGACCCAGCCGCCCTTGGTCCACGGCGATACCACCAGCATCGGCACGCGCGGCCCGAGCCCGTACGGGCCGGCCATGTGCGACGCATCGCCGGCGAACACCTCGTTGGTCGTCGCGACCGTTGACAGCCCGTTGTCGCGCGACTGCGGCGCGAACGGCGGCTGCACGTGGTCGAAGAAGCCGTCGTTCTCGTCGTAGGTGATGAAGAGCGCGGTCTTGCTCCACACGTCAGGATTCGACACGAGCGCCTTCAGCACCTGCTCGATGTACCACGCGCCGTAGTTCGCCGGCCAGTTCGGGTGCTCCGAGTACGCTTCCGGCGCGCAGATCCACGACACCTGCGGCAGCGTGCCGTTCGTCACGTCCTGCTGCAGCACGTCGAACAGCGTGCCGCCGGCGCTGATGTTGGTGCCGGTGCGCGCCTTGTCGTACAGCGGCGTGCCGGGCAGCGCGCTGCGGTACTGGTTGAAGTAGAGCAGCGCGTTGTCGCCGTAGTTGCCGATGTACGGGTTCTGCGTCCAGCCCCACGATCCATTCGCGTCGAGCCCCGTGCCGATGTCCTGGTAGATCTTCCACGACACGCCGGCCTGCTCGAGCACTTCCGGATAGGTGGTCCAGCCGTAGCCCTTTTCCTCGTTGCCGAGCACCGGGCCACCGCCCGTGCCGTCATTGCCGACGTAGCCGGTCCACATGTAGTAGCGGTTCGGGTCGGTCGAGCTCGGGATCGCGCAGTGGTACGCGTCGCAGATCGTGAACGCGTCGGCGAGCTGGTAGTGGAACGGAATGTCGTCGCGCTTCAGGTACGCCATCGTCGTGGTGCCCTTGTTCGGCACCCATTGGTCGTAGCGGCCCTTGTTCCACGCGGCGTGCATGTCCTGCCAGCCGTGCGGCAGGTCCTGCAGGAACTGCAAACCGAGCTTGTCGGCGCCCGGGTGGAACGGCAGCAGCTCGGCCGGGCCGACCGGCTGGTGGAACACCGACTTGCCGTTCGCGAGGCGCAGCGGGCGCGGGTCGCCGAAGCCGCGGACACCGCGCATCGTGCCGAAGTAATGGTCGAACGAGCGATTCTCCTGCATCAGAATCACGATGTGTTCGATGTCGCGGATCGTGCCGGTACGGCGGTTCGCGGGAATGGCGAGCGCATCGCGGATCACGGGCGGGAACAGGTTCAGCGCGGCGGCGCCGGCGGTGCCGGCGGCGACGCGCAGGAAGTCACGACGGTTCGATCGGGTCATGGTCGTTATCGTGCGTTAAAGGGGGAGCCGGTTGGCGGGACATGCGGGAAATAACGGGCGCGTGTGCGGCGCAGGATGCGGCTGTGCCGGTCGTGCCGCCGCGAGCATAGCGAGTGTTCGGTGTCATTCATGTGAAGTCCGGAAACGTTTGCAGGCGCGGCGTTGAACGGACAACGGCCGGCGGTCGTGGTGCAAGGAACACGGGGACGCGGACAGCGGGAAGGCGGGAAGGCGGGAAGGCGGGAAGGCGGACAGCAGGACAGCAGGACAGCAGGACAGCAGATGGCGCGCGGCGCGCGCCGGCAACGCGGATGCGGCGGCGTCAGGCGTCCGTCACCCACGCGCCGAACCATTCGCTCGGGCGGGCGATTTCATCCTGCGCGGCGACGAGTTCGAGCTCGTAGCGGCGCGCGTCGTAGGTCGCCTTCACGACCGCGTGCACGGCCGCGAGCGTGTGCTCGAACGCGGCGCGCACCGAGTCGCCGCGCAGCCGGCGTGCGACGAAGATGGCGCTGGTGAGGTCGCCGACGCCGACCGGATGGCGGGGGAACGCATACAGCGGGCGCTGGCCGATCCACGCCTCGGTCTCGGTGACGGCGAGCATGTTGAAGCGGTCGGCCGGGCTGTTGCGGTCGTGCAGGTGCTTGACGAGGATGATCTTCGGGCCGCGGCGGATCAGCGCGCGGCAGGCATCGACGGCTTCGGCGACGGTCTCGATGCGCCGCCCGGCGAGCTTCTGCAGCTCGGTGTGGTTCGGCGACATGCCGTCCGCGAGCGCTGGCATCTCCTGGACGATGAATTCCTCGACGCCGGGTTCGGGCCGGATGCCGCCCGTCTGGCCGAGCGCCGGATCGCAGAAGTACCACGCGTTCGGGTTCATCGCCTTCACCGTGCGCACGATCTCGACCGTCGCGCGCGCCTGCGCCGGCGAGCCGACGAAGCCGGACAGCACTGCGTCGCAGCGCTTGAGCGCGCCGATCGCGGCGACGCCGTCGACGAGCTGCTCCATCTTCGCGGCATCGATCGCGCTGCCGGCCCAGTGGCCGTACTGCATGTGATTCGACAGCTGGACGGTGTTGAGCGGCCAGACGTTGACGCCGAGGCGCTGCATCGGGAACACGGCCGCGCTGTTGCCGGCGTGTCCGTAGATGACGTGCGACTGAATGCTGAGGACGTTTTTCATGAGCGTTCGCCTGCAGGCGTTTCAGGGTCACGTCACACGATACCCGAGATCGTCGCGTGCGCGGAAGTCGCGCAGCCATCGAGTGTTGCGCGCCGTCGTCAGCCCGACCGCGTAGAATCGCGGTGCGCGGGGCCGCCTGGTTGCCCGCGTGCATTTCCCATTACCGTGATCGCCATGCCCTCGATTTGCAAGATGTTGTCCCTCGCGCGCGCCGCCGTGCTCGGCGCGGGTGTCGCTGCCGCATGCGCGACGCCAGCCGTGGCCGCCGTCCCGGCGCCGGCCGGTAACGACGGGCCCGTGTACGGCCCCCGCCTGGAAGGCTTCGCCTATCCGGAGCCGGTGCACCGCTACGCGTTCGTGTCCCAGCGCGAAACCCTCGAGATGATGTACATGGACGTGCGGCCGGCGCACCCGAACGGCCGCACCGTCGTGCTGCTGCACGGGAAGAACTTCTGCGCGGCGACGTGGGAGGACACGATCGGCGTGCTGAGCCGCGCCGGCTATCGCGTGATCGCGCCGGACCAGATCGGCTTCTGCAAATCGTCGAAGCCCGAGCGCTACCAGTTCAGCTTCCAGCAGCTCGCGCGCAACACGCATGCGCTGCTCGAGTCGATCGGCGTGAAGTCGGCGACGATCGTCGGACATTCGACAGGCGGGATGCTCGCGATGCGCTACGCGCTGACGTACCCGAAGGCGACCGAGCAGCTCGTGCTGGTGAACCCGATCGGCCTCGAGGACTGGAAGGCGCTCGGCGTGCCGCCGCTGTCGGTCGACTACTGGTATGCACGCGAGCAGAAGACGACGGCGGACGGCATCCGCCGCTACGAGCAGGCGACCTACTACGCGGGCAAGTGGGCACCGTCCTACGAGCGCTGGGTGCAGATGCTCGCCGGCATGTATCGCGGCCCGGGCCGCGACGCGGTCGCGTGGAACTCCGCGTTGATCTACGACATGATCCTCACGCAGCCGGTGGTCTACGAACTCGGCGCGATCCGCGTGCCGACGCTGCTGCTGATCGGCGACAAGGACACGACCGCGATCGGCAAGGACGTGGCGCCGCCCGACGTGCACGCGAAGCTCGGTCGCTACCCGGAACTCGCGAAACGCACGCAGGCGGCGATTCCCGGCGCGCAGCTCGTCGAATTCCCGGCGCTCGGGCACGCGCCGCAGATCCAGGATCCGGACGCGTTCCACAAGGCGCTGCTCGAAGGGATGGAGGCGGTGCACCCGCAGTGACGCATGCGCGGGCGCACCCGCCCGGTCAGCGGGTTTCGTTCGCGAGTTCGTCGCGGATCTGTGCCGCCAGTTCGAACGAGCGCACCCGCGCGGCGTGATCGTAGATCTGCGCGGTGATGATGACCTCGTCCGCGCCCGTCTGCGCGATCCGGTCGCGCAGCGTGTCGCGCACCGTATCGCGCGAGCCGACGGCCGCGAACGACAGCGCGTGCGCGACGTTCGCGAGTTCGAACTCGCTCGCCTCGAGCGCGTCGACGGGCGGCGGCAGCTTGCCCGGCGTGCCGCGGCGCAGGTTGATGAACTGCTGCTGCAGCGACGTGAAGAGGCGCCGAGCCTCGTCGTCGGTATCGGCCGCGAACACGTTGATGCCGACCATCGCATGCGGCTTCGGCCACGCGGCCGACGGCCGGTACTGCGCGCGATAGAGCTCGAGCGCACGCATCAGATAGTCCGGCGCGAAGTGCGACGCGAACGCGAACGGCAGCCCGAGCATCGCGGCGAGCTGCGCGCTGAAGAGGCTCGAACCCAGCAGCCACACGGGCACGTCCAGCCCTGCGCCGGGTACCGCGCGCACGCGCTGGCCTGGCACCGGCTCCGCGAAGTAGCGCTGCAGCTCGGCGACGTCGTCCGGAAACGAGTCGGCGCTGCCGATCAGGTCGCGGCGCAGCGCGCGCGACGTGGTCTGGTCGGTGCCGGGCGCGCGGCCGAGCCCGAGGTCGATGCGCCCCGGATACAGCGACGCGAGCGTGCCGAACTGTTCGGCGATCACGAGCGGCGCATGGTTCGGCAGCATGATCCCGCCCGAACCGACGCGGATCGTCTTCGTCGCGCCCGCCACATGACCGATCACGACGGCGGTCGCCGCGCTCGCGATGCCGGGCATGTTGTGATGTTCGGCGAGCCAGTAGCGCCGATAACCGAGGCGCTCCGCATGCTGTGCGAGATCGACGGTGTTGCGGAACGCCTGGGCAGCGTCTGCGCCGGCGGGAATGGGTGCGAGATCGAGTACGGAAAACGGAATCATCGGGTGGCCTTCGAAAGGGAGGGGGCGCGGTGATGCGCATGCGCAACAGATGCCGACGATTTTGCCAAAGGGATCCGGAACGCGCTGGCGACGCGCGGATACCCATGCGCCTTTCAGGGGTGCAAGGTGAGGTCTGGGGATTGTTGCAAGAATGGACCCAATCGCCCAATAATTACCAATCTTTACCGCGATTGGGCGTGTCTTCGCATCGACGTACAAATTTCCACGAAACGTTTGATTTTCAAGACTGCAATATGCCTGCAAAGCGCTTACGCTAACGTGAACGAGGTGGCGCCAGAATGGTTCCCCGGCCGCGCAGCTTTGCCGAAATTGCACCAGTCCGTTTCGCGAGGCGTCCGAGCGTACGTCGGCGCGGGCTGATAAAATCCGGCGCTTGCCCATGTTGTGCCGATGGTAGCCATTCGAATCTTCCCGCATTCCGTCCGGGCATCGCGCGAGGATGTGCCACGCGAAGCCGGGCATGGCCACTTCGGGGAATGGGCCGTGCCTCCCCATTACACAGACGCTGCTGGAACAAGGAGTCGGGTCGTGCCCGCGTTCGTTGCTGTCGGAATATCCAATCACGTTCAACCCGGTTCGATCGATCGGCAGGGCGCGCGCGTTGCCGGAGGGCGTCGCGCATGACGCCGGCCGTCACGCTGCTGGACTGGCTCCTGACCGTGTTCACGCTGGCCGCGGCCGGCTACGCGCTCGTCGCCGCGTTTGCGCCGCAGCCGCGCACGCCGCGCACCGCCGCGCGCGACGGCTTCGAGCCAGTCAGCGTGCTCAAACCGCTGTGCGGCGCGGAGCCGCACCTGTACGAGAACCTCGCGACGTTCTGCGAGCAGCGCCACCCGCGTTATGAAGTGCTGTTCGGGGTCGCTTCGGCGGCTGATCCGGCCATCGCCGTGGTGGAGCGGCTGCGCGCCGATTATCCGGAATGCGACATCACGCTCGTGATTGACGCGCGCGTGCACGGCAAGAACCTGAAGGTCAGCAACCTGATCAACCTGGCCGAGCGGGCGAAGTACGGCCGCATCGTGATCGCGGACAGCGACATCGCGGTGAAGCCGGATTATCTGGAGCGCGTGACGGCGCCGCTCGCTGACGCGTCGGTCGGGGTCGTTACGTGCCTGTATCATGCGCGCAGCGTCGGCGGGTTCTGGACGCGGATCGGCGCGCAGTTCGTCGATGCCTGGTTCGCGCCGTCGGTACGGATCACGCACCTCGGCCGCTCGAGCCGCTTCGGCTTCGGCGCGACGCTCGCGCTGACGCGCGACACGCTCGCCCGGATCGGCGGCTTCATCGCGTTGAAGGACGAACTGGCCGACGATTTCTGGCTCGCCGAACTGCCGCGTCGCCTCGGGCGGCGCACCGTGCTGTCCGAGGTCGAGGTCGCGACCGACGTGATCGAGCCGTCGTTCGGGCCGCTCTGGCACCGCGAGACGCGCTGGCTGCGCACGATCCGTTCGCTGAATCCGGCCGGCTTCGCGTTCCTGTTCATCACGTTTACCGCGCCGTGGCTCGCGATCGGCGCGGCACTGGCACTACGCCTCGACGGCACCGTCGCCGGCACGCTGGCGGGTGGCGCGGCCGTCGTCGGTGCGTTCGGGCGGCTCGTGCTGCACGCGCGCGGCGAGGACGGTTGGTGCGCCTTCTGGCGCGATCTGCCGCTCGTCGCGGTGCGCGACACGCTGCTCGCGCTCGAATGGCTCGCGGCCGCGTTCGGCACGCACGTCGTGTGGCGTGGCGCGAGGATGACGGTCGTCGGCGGCGAACGCGCGACGGCGGCAGTGGAAGGCGGGGACGGCCGCTGAAGTGCGTTCCGCGAGGGAGCCGGCCATGCGTCCGGTCCCGATCGAATCCGGCCCGAAGGCCGAGACGCGCCGCGCGGCAATGCCCGCGCGACGCGACATGACAGAGAGGCGGGCGCCGGCAGGGCGGCCCGCGGTTGATTGACTGAATCGTTGAAACGAATCGAACTATGCAGGCTACCGGAGCATTCATGAAAACGCTGTTCTTGCAGGCCCCTTCGTATGACGGCTTCGACGGCGGAGCCGGTTCGCGCTACCAGGCGAAGCGCGAAATCCGTTCCTTCTGGTACCCGACGTGGCTCGCGCAGCCTGCGGCGCTCGTGCCGGGCAGCCGCGTCGTCGACGCGCCGGCCGACGGCCTGTCGGTCGAAGAGACGCTGAAGATCGCCAACGACTACGATCTCGTGATCATCCACACGAGCACGCCGTCCTTCCCGACCGACGCGATGTTCGCGCAGGATCTGAAGAAGATGAAGCCGTCGATGGTGGTCGGCATGGTGGGCGCGAAGGTGATGGTCGATCCGCACAACTCGCTCACGGCGAGCGAGGCGATCGACTTCGTGTGCCGCGAGGAATTCGACTACACCTGCAAGGAAATCGCCGAAGGCAAGCCGTTCCCCGAGATCAAGGGCTTGAGCTGGCGCGCGAAGGATGGCTCGATCGAGCACAACGAAGCGCGTCCGATCCTCGAGAACATGGACGAACTGCCGTTCGTCGCGCCCGTCTACAAGCGCGACCTGAAGATCGACAACTACTTCATCGGCTACCTGAATTACCCGTACGTGTCGATCTACACGGGCCGCGGCTGCAAGTCGCGCTGCACGTTCTGCCTGTGGCCGCAGACGGTCAGCGGCCATCGCTACCGCACGCGCTCGGTCGAGAACGTGCTCGCCGAAGCGAAGTGGATCCGCGACAACATGCCGGAAGTGAAGGAACTGATGTTCGACGACGACACCTTCACCGACGACCTGCCGCGCGCCGAAGCCATCGCCATCGGCCTGGGCAAGCTCGGCATGACGTGGTCGTGCAACGCGAAGGCGAACGTGCCGTACAAGACGCTCAAGGTCATGAAGGAAAACGGCCTGCGCCTGCTGCTGGTCGGCTTCGAATCCGGCGACGACCAGATCCTCGTGAACATCAAGAAGGGCGTGCGCACCGATTTCGCGCGCCGCTTCAGCGCGGACTGCAAGAAGCTCGGCATCAAGATCCACGGCACCTTCATTCTCGGCCTGCCGGGCGAGACGCAGGAGACCATCAAGAAGACGATCGAGTACGCGAAGGAAATCAATCCGCACACGATCCAGGTGTCGCTCGCCGCGCCGTATCCGGGCACGACGCTCTACAAGCAGGCCGTGGAAAACGGCTGGATGGAAGAGAACAAGACCATCAACCTGGTGAGCAAGGAAGGCGTGCAGCTGGCGGCGATCGGCTATGCGCACCTGTCGCGCGACGAGATCTATCACCACCTCGAGCAGTTCTATCGCCAGTTCTACTTCCGTCCGTCGAAGATCTGGGAGATCGTCCGCGAAATGCTGACGAGCTGGGACATGATGAAGCGCCGGCTGCGCGAAGGTGTCGAGTTCTTCCGCTTCCTGCGCGCGCACGAGGCCTGATTCGTGTCGACGCAGCGGGCGGCGCGGGCGCTGATCTTCACCGCGGACGACTTCGGGCTGCACCCGCGCGTCAACGCGGCGGTCGAGCGCGCGCATCGCGACGGCGTGCTGAACGCCGCGAGCCTGATGGTCGGCGCGCCCGCGGCGCAGGATGCGATCGAACGCGCGCGGCGGCTGCCGTCGCTCGCGGTCGGCCTGCATCTGGTCCTCGCGGACGGGCCGGCGACGCTGCCCGCGCATGAGATCCCCGCGCTCGTCGGCGCCGACGGGCGGTTCGGCGACGCGATGGCGAAGGACGGCTGCCGCTTCTTCTTCCTGCCGCACGTGCGTGCGCAGCTGCGCCGCGAGATCCGCGCGCAGTTCGAAGCGTTCGCGGCGAGCGGCCTGCCGCTCGACCACGTGAACGCGCACAAGCATTTCCACCTGCATCCGACCGTGCTGTCGATGATCATCGAGATCGGCCGCGACTACGGGCTGCGCGCGGTGCGGCTGCCGTACGAAACGAGTGCGCCCGCGCTGCTCAAGCCGTGGATCGCGCTGGTGCGCGCGCGGCTCGACCGCGCGGGGCTCGCACACAACGACTACGTGGTCGGGATCGAGCATACGGGCGCGATGGACGAGGCCGTGCTGCTCGACGCGCTGGCCAAGCTGCCGCCCGGAGTCGGCGAGATCTACTGCCATCCGGCCGAAGCGGGCGACGGCCCGATCACGCCGACGATGGCCGATTACCGTCCGGTCGACGAACTGGACGCGCTGCTGTCGCCGCGCGTCGCGGCCGCGCTGAAGGCCGCGGGCGTCGCGACCGGCGGTTTTGCCGACGTATTCGGCCAGCCCTCGGTGCGGCGCGGCGCACGAGCGTCGCGCGAAGCGGGGGCGCAGCCGTCATGACCAAGTGGATCAAATGGCTCGGCTGGCCGCTCGGCATCGGCATCCTGCTCGCGCTCGGGTTGCACGAAGGCATCGGCGACGTGACGCAGATGCTCGAGCGCGCCGGTTTCGCGCTGCTGTGGCTCGTGCCGTTCCACGCGCTGCCGCTGCTGCTCGACGCGTATGCGTGGCACCAGCTGCTCGACCGGCGCGCGCCGCTGTCGTTCCTGTGGTGGGTCGCGACCGTGCGCGAAGCCGTGAACCGGCTGCTGCCGGTGGTCGGGATCGGTGGCGAGCTGGTCGGGATCCGGATGGCGCGCTGGCAGGTGCCGGATGCGAGCCGCGTGACCGCGTCGGTGATCGTCGAGGTGCTGGTGACGATCGTCGTCCAGTATGCGTTCGCCGCGCTCGGCCTCGTGCTGCTGCTCGCGACGACGCACGACATGGGCGGCGGCACGATCGGCCTCGCGCTGCTGCTGACGCTGCCGCTGCCGGTGCTCGGCGTCGTGCTGATGCGGCGCGGCGGAATCTTCCACGCGATCGAGCGATTCGCGGGGCGTCTGCTCGGCGATTCGCACCGGTTGCTGCAGGGCGTCGACGGCAAGCGGCTCGACGCCGACATCGATGGGCTGATGTCGCGCACGAGTCTCTTGTTCAGCGCGTTCTTCTGGCAGCTGTCCGGCTATGTGCTCGGCGCGCTCGAAATTTACTGGGCGCTCGCGCTGCTCGGCCATCCGGTATCGATCGGCGGCGCGATCGCCATCGAGGCGATGACGCAGGCCGTGCGGCATGCGGCGTTCATGGTGCCGGGCGGTCTCGGCGTGCAGGAGGCGACCGTCGTGCTGCTCGCGCAGATGTTCGGCGTCGATCGCGAGACGGCGCTGTCGCTCGCGCTGGTCAAGCGCGGCCGCGAGGTGCTGTTCGGCTGCCTGGCGCTCGGTTCGTGGCAGCTGGCCGAACTGGTGCGCACGCGCCGCCGGATCAAGGCCGCGCCGGCCGGGGCGCGCGCGGCGCAGGCGAGCCGCGAGGCCGAGGTGCAAACCGAAACGATGCAGTGAACACGAGACGGGCCGCGCGCCCGTCTCGCGCTTTTGGCGTCGCGCGGGTATCCTTGCCGCGTGTTTTCTCGACGCGCATTTCTTCTGATGATTTTCCGTTTCCGGCTTCTTCCCGTGACGATCCTGGCCGCCGCGCTGGCGCTGACCGGCTGCGACGACAAGCAAGGCAATTTCGACGTGCAACGTATCAGGGACTTTTTCAACGCGATCAAGCCGGCACCGCTGCTGCTCAAGGGGCTGAAGGCCGGCGTATCGACCGAAGCTGACGTGCGTGCCACGATGGGCAAGCCCGAGACCGAGCACGCCTTCACCGACGGCTCGAAGCGCTTCGAATATCCGCGCGGCCCGATGGGCAACCAGACCTGGTTCGTCGACCTCGACGCGAGCGGGCACTACACGGGCGCGACGCAGGTGCTGACCGCCGAGAACTTCGCGAAGGTGCGTCCCGGGATGACCGAGGATGAAGTGCGGCGCCTGCTCGGCAAGCCGGGCGACATCGCGCAGTACCCGCTGAAGCCCGAGACGGTGTGGAGCTGGCGCTGGCTCGAGGACGGCGTGAACACCGACGCATTCTTTAACGTTCATTTCGGCCCGGACGGGCTTGTCTATACGACTTCGCGCTCCGACATCCTGAAGGGGCGGTGAGACCGGCTGCGGCGCTATATCGAAAAAGCGACCGGAAAATTGCAAAAAGTCCGCTTCCCTGCGTGTCATCCGACTGTCAGGAAGCGGCTTTTTTCCTTTTGAAACAGTGGCGTAGGCCGTGCCTGCAAATGGTGGCGCGAATTGCTGCGGCGCAGCAATCACATGCACGGTGATTTGAGGCAATCAATTTCGCTTGCGACTATCCGCGTCAGCCCGGCGCGGAAAGGTATGCGCGCCGGTGTTCATATCAACACTGGAGACGCGCGTGTTCCTTTACGGCTTTGGTCCTGTTCTATGGGCCGGCACCGTGCAGACCATCGAACTGTCGGTGCTGTCACTCGCCGCCGCGGTGGCGCTGGGGCTGATCGGCGCGGTGGCGAAGCTGTCGCACAACCGGGTGCTGCGAGCGATCGCGACCGGTTATACGACGCTGATCCGCTCGGTGCCCGATCTCGTCCTGATGCTGCTGCTGTTCTACAGCATCCAGATCTGGCTGAACCAGTTCACCGACCTCGTCGGCTGGGACCAGATCGACATCGACCCGTTCGTCGCCGGCGTGCTGACGCTCGGCTTCATCTACGGCGCGTACTTCACCGAGACGTTCCGCGGTGCGTTCCTGTCGGTGCCGCGCGGCCAGCTCGAGGCCGGCGCGGCTTACGGGATGAGCGGCATGCGCGTGTTCGTGCGGATCATGTTTCCGCAGATGATGCGTTTCGCGCTGCCGGGCATCGGCAACAACTGGCAGGTGCTCGTGAAGGCGACCGCGCTGGTGTCGATCATCGGTCTCGCGGACGTCGTGAAGGCCGCGCAGGACGCCGGCAAGAGCACGTTCAACATGTTCTTCTTCATCCTCGTTGCGGCGCTGATCTACCTCGCGATCACGACCGTTTCCAACCTCGTGCTGATCCAGCTCGAGAAGCGTTATTCCATGGGCGTGCGGCACGCAGAACTATGATCGAGATCCTCCAGGAATTCGGCCAGGCGTTCCTTTACTGGGACGGCCAGCGCCTCTCCGGCCTTGCGGTGACGCTGTGGCTGCTCGTCGCGTCGATTTCGCTCGGCTTCGTGTGCGCAGTGCCGCTCGCGGTCGCGCGCGTATCGAAGAAGAAGTGGCTTTCGATGCCGGTGCGGTTCTACACGTACGTGTTCCGCGGCACGCCGCTCTACGTGCAACTGCTGCTGATGTACACGGGCATGTACAGCCTCGAGTTCGTGCGGTCGCACTCGCTGCTCGACGCGTTTTTCCGCAGCGGCTTCAATTGCGCGATCCTCGCGTTCGCGCTGAACACCTGCGCGTACACGACCGAGATCTTCGCCGGCGCGATTCGCGCGATTCCCCACGGCGAGGTCGAGGCAGCGCGTGCTTACGGGATGTCGCCGTTCACGATGTACCGCCGGGTGATCCTGCCGTCGGCGCTGCGCCGCGCGCTGCCGCTGTACAGCAACGAGGTGATCCTGATGCTGCACGCGACCACCGTCGCGTTCACGGCGACCGTGCCCGACATCCTGAAGGTCGCGCGCGACGCCAATTCCGCGACCTACATGGCGTTCCAGTCGTTCGGAATCGCCGCGCTGATCTATCTTGCGGTATCGTTCGCACTCGTCGCGGCATTTCGCCGGGCGGAGCGCCACTGGCTCGCGTATCTCGCGGCCGGCCGTCATTGATTTCACTTCGAGGAGAGCCAGTTGGCCGAGATCACTCAAACGAGCGCGTCCGCTTCCGTCAAGCTTGCAGCGGTCGACATTCACAAGCGCTACGGCGACAACGAGGTGCTCAAGGGCGTGTCGTTGAACGCGAAGGCGGGCGACGTCATCAGCATCATCGGTGCGAGCGGTTCGGGCAAGAGCACGTTCCTGCGCTGCATCAATTTTCTCGAGCGGCCGAATGCGGGGCAGATCGTCGTCGACGGCGAGGCAGTGCGCACGAAGACCGACCGCACCGGCGCGCTCGAGGTTGCCGATCACAAGCAGTTGCAGCGCATCCGCACGAAGCTCGCGATGGTGTTCCAGCACTTCAATCTGTGGGCGCACATGAATGTGCTCGAGAACGTGATGGAAGCGCCGGTGCACGTGCTCGGCATTTCGAAGAAGGAAGCCGAGGAGCGTGCGCGCGAGTACCTGGAGAAGGTCGGCCTCGCGCCGCGCGTCGAGAAGCAGTATCCGTCGCATCTGTCGGGCGGGCAGCAGCAGCGTGTCGCGATCGCGCGTGCGCTGGCGATGCATCCCGACGTGATGCTGTTCGACGAACCGACCTCGGCGCTCGACCCGGAACTCGTCGGCGAAGTGCTGAAGGTGATGCAGAAGCTGGCCGAGGAAGGCCGCACGATGATCGTCGTCACGCACGAGATGGGTTTCGCGCGCAACGTGTCGAACCACGTGATGTTCCTGCATCAGGGGCGGACCGAGGAAGAGGGTGATCCGAAGGAGGTGCTGGTGCGTCCGCAGAGCGAGCGTCTGAAGCAGTTCCTGTCGGGCAGTCTCAAGTAACGCGAAGGGCGGGTTTCATACGTGGTACCGGTGTCTCGTCCCGCAGGCGCCACCCGCACGACGCAGGTGGCGATCGTTGCATTGCCGCCCGTGTCGATGTCGGGCGTGGGGCCGATCGTCGATGCGTTGCATCTCGCGAACGAGATCGACGGGCGCTTGCTGTATCGCTGGCAGGTGTGTTCGTGGGACGGGCGGCCGGTGCCGCTCGTCGGCGGGGCGCAGTGGCATGCCGATGCGGCGTTCAACGATGCGATCGCGTGCGACTGGCTGATCGTCGTGTCGGAGCGGTTTCAGCAGTTTGCCGACTATCGGTTGTTTCTCGCGAGTCTCGCGCGGGTCGGGCAGCGGACGCCGGTCGTGACCGGCATTCACCACGGCGTGTGGTGGCTTGCGATGGCCGGGCAGCTTTCCGGATATCGCGTGAGCGTGAACTGGGAGACGTATCAGCAGTTCGCCGAGCAGTTCGAGCGGTCGATCGTCACGCAGCAGATCTTCGAGATCGATCGGGACCGCGCGACGTGCGCGGGCGGGCAGGCGACCGTGGATTTCATGCTGGCCATGATCGGCCGGGAACATGGGCCCGATCTCGGTGAGCGGATTGCCGATGCGCTCGGGGCCGGCACGCTGCGCAGCGGCGAGGAGCGGCAGCGGATTCCTTTCGTGACTGCGCCGGGCGAGCGGCATCCTCGGTTGAACGACGCGTTGCTTTTGATGGAAGCCAATATCGAGGATCCCTTGACGACCGATGAGATCGCCGGGCTCGTGGGCGTGTCGCGGCGGCAGCTCGAAAGGCTCTTTCGGCAGTATCTCGGGGCGATGCCCTCCAAGTATTACCTCAATCTCCGGTTGCTCAAGGCAAGGACGCAGTTGCAGCGCACGAGCAAATCGGTCGTGCAGGTCAGTCTCGCTTGTGGGTTTTCTTCTGCTGCGCATTTTTCCAATGCCTATCGGGAGCGGTTCGGCGTGACGCCTCGGGAGGACCGGCGTGCCTGGCTCGAAAAGCAAACCGGGAGTGAGCCTCGCGGGGGCGCGTTGGTCGAGCGTGGGGCGAAGGATTGATTCTCGTGGGTTGCTCGCCGTTTGGCGTGAAGCACCTGTGATCGTGTCGGTCTATTAGCGTCGCCCCTGCGCGGGGCGGCGGTTACTTTTCTTTGTCTTGCCAAAGAAAAGTAACCAAAAGAAAGGCGCTCGGATAACGCATGACTTCCCGGTGCCGTGGCCCACGAAGTGGCCCTCGCCTAAGTGTCCGCGCCAGCCAGGAACCCGGAGTGGTTCGAGCAATGGTTCTGACTCGTCGCGCCACCCCACGGAGCGGTATACCGCCCGCTAGCTCCATCCTCGCTTCGCTCGGCTGCAAGGTCTTCAAGTCGCAAGGTGAGGGTGCTTGCTGTGGCCTTGCCAGGAGGCGTGCGACAAATGGACGACGGCGCACGTCTGATCCCCAAGAGCAGCGATAGGGGTTAGTCGGCAAGACCTAAGTAGGGGCCGACGTATGGCTTGCAATAGAACAGCGCGGCGAGCAACGTTACAACGAAAAATGCTCCTCGCCAACGACGTCCCGACCATCGTTTATACGCCACCGCGTTTAATATCGCGCATGTGACAGCGGGCCATAACAGCATGGCGAACATGCCCCACAGGAACTTCGCATGCGATGTGCAGTGTTCCATGTCGTTGCAACCCGCTGTATGTGACTTCACCGCGGGCCAACGGATGTGATTGAGGGCGTAGATGGTCACCCACGTGACGAGCAAGCCCCACGCGAAGCCTAGTATAGCGAGCGCCATACGTTTCATTTCACTTCCCAGAATAGGATTTCTTTGGAATTGGCCAGGTCGGAGAACCAGCTGTTGTTTGTCAGTGGGTTGCGGAATTGCGACATGCCAATGCGGAAGCGTAAGAAACTCACGACGGATGGTGTAAATGTGTCCTTGTTCCATAGGTCGATATGACCGCCGCTGAATGTGTCGGCAGAATCGCCATCCTGTCGCCAGTAGCCGAAAAAGTAGATGATACCGGTTCGGTTTCTTATCTTGGTCTGCCAATCTGGACCAGTGATGTTGTCAGGTTTGCCAAGCCCAAGGAACGGGCGAAGCTTTAACCATTCAGCCAGCTCGTACGCGCGTGTCGCTGTCGCTTTGCCACCAAGCATCAGACGGCCTAGCACCTTCTTTCCCGGCATCGGCTTCAACACATTTTGTGAAAACGACTTCATGTCGCTTCCGATGCTGTGAAACGTGACGCTCATGCGAATGGCGCATTGATTCTCATATTCGCCAGTGGGGTCGTCGTAGGGGTCTTTCTTCGGGTACGCGTTCCAAAGCTCTTGAAAGGACAGCACTCGAAGCTGTACAGATTTCTTCGATTTTGGCGTGTCGTTCGTGCGGACCTTCGTAGATGGATTAGGCATAACTCACCCCGGTGTGTCTTTTTGCAATTGCTTCGTCTCCCGAGTAGACGGTGTAGTCTCGGGGGCCGTCGCCGGTGTGGACGCGCGGTAGCTCGCCGTTTGCATCGAGCACGCCGGAATGGATGCGGCCGTCTGCCGTCTCGATGTAATAGGGGTAACCCGCGGGCCCCTGGGCAGTACTGCCGCTACACTTCGCCTCGACCTGCTCATCAAATTCGCCTTGCTTGATCGACACGACGCGGCCCGTTGTCGTTCGGCCCGAAACGACCTCACCGAGACCCTTTAGCCGATCATCACACCATGCTTCACCGGCACGCAAAGCAACGATGCTCGGCGGAGTCGAACAGCCGCACAGGACAATATCGCGGTCTAGTGCGACCTCTCCCTGAAACTTGAGTCGATATGGCCCGCCGGCCTTTGCGATGACGCCGGTGCATTGACATGCAGTGCAGAACGCACTGCCGCCAATCAAGGCTGCTTGATGCCCGTGGACTAGGAATGGTGGCCCGCTGTATGGGCTAATTGTTCCGCCGCTTGAAAGGCTGTCGCCCACAACCGCAATTCTTCTATTCATCGTTTGGCCCTCTCGGAAAGTCACGATGGTAGCCGCACGGCGTAAGGCTATATCTCGATATTGTTCGAAGTACTTGAGAAGGCGTGATCACGCTGGCTGCACTACTTGTCGGACGGTCTCGAACGGTGTTCATTTACCCTTTGTGTTATCAAGCAATGTGCCGACTGCGTTATTCCGTGTTCGCTGGCCCCGTTATTCTCAAGGGCCGTGAGGATGACGAGGTGCATGTGGGTGGGATTCGTGGCGTCGCTTACTTGCCGTGGCCCCCGGAACCGATCGACCAACTGTGCTGCTTGAGGGATGCGTCCCCGTCAGCCGAGCGAAGCGAGGATGGAGCTAGCGGGCGGTATACCGCTCCGTTGGGTGGTGAGTGGTGTCAGAACCATTGCTCGAACCACTCCGGTTTCCTGACTGGCGCGGACACTTAGGCGAGGGCCACTTCGTGGGCCACGGCACCGGGAAGTCATGCGTTATCTGAGCGCCTTTCTTTTGGTTACTTTTCTTTGGCAAGACAAAGAAAAGTAACCGCCGCCCCGCGCAGGGGCGATGCTAATAGACCGACACGATCACAGGTGCTTCACGAAACCGCAAGCGCACCACCAAAACCCCACCCCGACACCAAAACCTGCGGCCCCCTGCCGGAAGGGCAAAATAGCGACAGAAAAAGGCGCTTCCGATAGAACCCGTCGCAAATCCGCAAGACGCTTGCGTCACCCTTACCTAAACTTGATCCTGTTGAACCCTCTTACGAAACCGAAAGGAACGACCATGACGACCTCGACCGTGACCCGCCAGACATTCGATGAAGTGATGGTGCCGGTATTCTCCCCCGCGCCGTTCGTGCCGGACCGTGCAGAGGGCTCGCGCGTGTGGGACACGGCCGGCCGCGAATATGTGGATTTCGCCTGCGGCATCGCAGTGACGTCGCTGGGTCACGGCCACCCGGAACTGCTGAAGGTTCTGGACGAACAAGGCCGCAAGCTCTGGCACATCGGCAACGGCTACACGAACGAGCCGGTGCTGCGCCTCGCCAAGCGCCTCGAATCGCTGACCTTCGCCGACCGCGCGTTCTTCGCGAACTCGGGCGCGGAAGCGAACGAAGCCGCACTGAAACTCGCACGCCGCGTCGCATTCGACCGTCATGGCGCCGACAAATACGAAATCGTGTCGTTCGTCCAGTCGTTCCACGGCCGCACGTTCTTCACGGTCAGCGTCGGCGGCCAGCCGAAATACTCGGAAGGCTTCGGCCCGGTGCCGGCCGGCATCAAGCACCTGCCGTTCAACGACATCGAAGCCGCGAAGGCCGCGATCGGCCCGCAAACCTGCGCGGTGATCGTCGAGCCGGTGCAGGGCGAAGGCGGGGTGATCCCGGCCGATCCGGCCTTCCTGAAGGCACTGCGCGAAGCATGCGACGCGAACGACGCACTGCTGATCTTCGACGAAGTGCAAACGGGCGTCGGCCGCACGGGCCAGTTCTACGCGTACATGGACACGGGCGTCACGCCGGACATCCTCACGACCGCGAAAGCGCTCGGCAACGGCTTCCCGATCGGCGCGATGCTGACGACGAACGAACTGGCCGCACACTTCAAGGTCGGCGTGCACGGCACGACGTACGGCGGCAACCCGCTCGCATCGGCGATCGCGGACAAGGTCGTCGAACTGATCGGCGACCCGGCACTGCTCGAAGGCGTGCGCGAACGCAGCGTTCGGCTGAAGGGCGCGCTGGAACGCATCAATGCACGCTTTGGCATCTTCAAGGACATCCGCGGCAAGGGCCTGCTGGTCGGCGCGGAACTCACCGCCGCATTCGACGGCCGCGCGAAGGACTTCGTCGCAGCCGCCGCCGAGAACGGCCTGATCATGCTGATCGCAGGCCCGAATGTGCTGCGCTTCGTCCCGTCGCTCGTGATCCCGTTCGACCTGCTCGACGAAGGCGTGAAGCGCTTCGAGAAGGCAGTCGAGCAGGTGCTCGCGGCCCAGGAAGCCACCGCGCGCTGATCGGCGCACCCATCGCAGACAGGAACGACGATGCTATTTGTTCGCCCCGGCAAACTCACGGATCTCGATGCGCTCGCGCACATGGCGCGCACCGCGCAGCCGGTCCTGCACTCGCTGCCGCACGACCGCGCGGCGCTCGAAGCGCGCGTGGCGCTCTCCGAGGATTCGTTTCGCGCGGACGTCGATTTCGCCGGCGAAGAGTTCTATCTCTTCGTGCTCGAGGATTCGTCGACGGGCAAGCTGCTCGGCACGGCGAGCATCGTGGCCGCGGCCGGCTACTCGGAACCGTTCTACGCGTTCCGCAACGACGCTCTGATCCACGCGTCGCGCGAGTTGCACGTGAACCGCAAGATCCACGCGCTCACGATGTCGCATGAGCTGACCGGCAAGAGCCGGCTGGCGGGCTTCTACGTCGATCCGTCGCTGCGCGGCGACGCGGCCGCGCACCTGATCTCGCGTGCGCGGATGATGTACATCGCCGCCAACCGCCGCCGCTTCACGCCGGAAGTGTTCACGCTGCTGCTCGGCGTGAGCGACAACACGGGGGCATCGCCGTTCTGGGAAGCAGTGGGCCGCAAGTTCTTCGGCCGCAACTTCACCGACGTCGACATCGCGTCGGGCGGCCGCAGCCGCACGTTCATCGCGGAAGTGATGCCGGCGTATCCGCTCTACGTGCCGCTGCTGCCGGAAGCGGCGCAGCGCGTGCTCGGCGAGCCGAACGAAACGGCACTGCTCGCCTACGACATCCATCTCGAAGAAGGTTTCGAGCCGGACCGCTTCGTCGACATCTTCGACGCGGGCCCGGTGCTGACCGCGCAGGTCGACCGCACCGCATGCGTGAAGCATGGCGCGGAGCGCATCGTGCGCGAAGCCGCGCGTCAGCAGGGCGATGTCGCGTACATGGTGTCGACGGGCAGCGGCGAATCGTTCCGCTGCGTGCTGGCCGACCTGCCGGGCGACACGGCCGACGCGCCGCTGGCCGGCGAGGTGCGCGCGGCACTCGATGTAAAGGATGGCGATGTCGTGCGCTGCGTGCCGCTGCATCGCCGCGACGATGAAGAGATGAAGGGAGACGCAGCATGATCGTCGTTCGGGTCGTACAAACGGGCGACGTCGACGCGCTCGTGTCGCTCGCGAAGGAAACCGGGCCGGGCCTGACCACGTTCAAGCCCGACCGCGACGCGCTCGCCGCGCGCATCGAACGCACGCGCCGCACGCTCGACGGCGAGGCCGCGCCGGGCGAAGCCGGCTACTTCTTCGTGATGGAAGAGTCGAAGACGGGCGACATCGCGGGCGTGTGCGGGATCGAGTCGCAGGTCGGCCTCGAACAGCCGTTCTACAACTATCGCGTGAGCACGGTCGTGCATGCGAGCCAGGAGCTCGGCGTGTGGACGCGGATGCACGCACTGAACATCTCGCACGACCTGACTGGCTACGCGGAAGTGTGCTCGCTGTTCCTGAGCCCGCGCTATCGCACGGGCGGTGTCGGCGGCCTGCTGTCGCGCTCGCGCTTCATGTTCATCGCGCAGTTCCGCGAGCGCTTTCCGGAACGCATCTGCGCGGAATTGCGCGGCCACTTCGACGAAGACGGCACGTCGCCGTTCTGGCGCGCGGTCGGTTCGCACTTCTACCAGATCGATTTCAACGCGGCCGACTATCTCAGTTCGCACGGCCGCAAGTCGTTCCTCGCGGAACTGATGCCGCGCTATCCGGTGTACGTCGACCTGCTGCCGCAGGACGCGCAGGACGCGGTCGGCCTCACGCACCGCGACACGCTGCCGGCCCGCAAGATGCTCGAAGCGGAAGGGCTGCGTTACCAGAATCACGTCGACATCTTCGACGCGGGCCCGGTGCTCGAATGCCACGTCAACGACCTGCGCACGGTGCGCGAAAGCGTCGTCGTGCCGGTCGCGATCGGCGAGCCGGATGCGCGGGACGACGCACCGAAGTCGCTCGTGTCGAATACGTCGCTCGGCGATTTCCGCGTCGGCGTCGCGCCGGGCGTGGTCGCGAATGGCGCGTTCGTGCTGTCGGCCGACGATGCCGCCGCGCTCGACGTGAAGGCCGGCGATCCGGTCCGCGTGCTGCCGCTCAAAGTCAAACAGGGATAAACGAATCATGACGGAACTCTTCATCGACGGCGCCTGGGTCGCAGGCTCGGGCCCCGTCTTCGCTTCGCGCAACCCGGGCACCGACGCGATCGCTTGGCAGGGCGCGAGCGCATCGGCGGCCGACGTCGACCGTGCGGTCGCGAGCGCGCGTCGCGCATTCGCCGGCTGGTCGGCACTCGACTTCGAATCGCGCTGCGCGATCGCCAAGCGCTTCGCGGCGCTGCTCACCGAGCGCAAGGAAGCGATCGCCACCGCGATCGGCCGCGAGACGGGCAAGCCGCTGTGGGAAGCGCGCACCGAAGTCGCGGCGATGGCCGCGAAGGTCGGCATCTCGATCCAGGCGTACCAGGAACGCACCGGCGAGAAGCGCCAGGACATGGCCGACGGCGTCGCGGTGCTGCGCCATCGTCCGCACGGCGTCGTCGCGGTGTTCGGCCCGTACAACTTCCCCGGCCACTTGCCGAACGGCCATATCGTGCCGGCGCTGATCGCGGGCAACGCGGTCGTGTTCAAGCCGTCGGAGCTCGCGCCGGGTGTCGCGCGCGCGACGGTCGAGGTGTGGCAGGAAGCCGGGCTGCCGGCAGGCGTGCTGAACCTCGTGCAGGGCGAGAAGGACACGGGCATCGCGCTCGCGAATCATCGGCAGATCGACGGGCTGTTCTTCACCGGCAGCTCGGACACCGGCACGCTGCTGCACAAGCAGTTCGGCGGCCGTCCGGAAATCGTGCTCGCGCTCGAAATGGGCGGCAACAACCCGCTCGTGATCGGCGAAGTCGAGGACATCGACGCGGCCGTGCATCACACGATCCAGTCGGCGTTCCTGTCGGCCGGCCAGCGCTGCACGTGCGCACGCCGCATCTTCGTGCCGCAAGGCGCGTTCGGCGACCGCTTCCTCGCACGTTTCGTCGACGTCACGTCGAAGATCACGGCCGACGTGTTCGACGCCGATCCGCAGCCGTTCATGGGCGCGGTGATCTCGGCACGCGCGGCCGCGAAGCTCGTCGACGCGCAGTCGCGTCTGATCGAGCAGGGCGCGAAGCCGATCATCGCGATGACGCAGCGCGATCCGCGCCTCGGTTTCGTGAACGCGTCGATCATCGACGTGACCGGCGTGGCGAACCTGCCCGACGAAGAGCATTTCGGCCCGCTCGCGCAGATCGTCCGCTACGCGACGTTCGACGAAGCGATCGAGCGCGCGAACGACACGGCGTTCGGCCTGTCCGCCGGCTTGCTGGCCGACGACGCGCAGGCATGGGACCACTTTCGCCGCACGATCCGGGCGGGGATCGTCAACTGGAACCGCCCGACCAACGGTGCATCGTCCGCCGCACCGTTCGGCGGCACGGGCCGCTCGGGCAATCATCGGCCGAGCGCGTACTACGCGGCCGACTATTGCGCGTATCCGATGGCGTCGGTGGAAAGCACCGAACTGACCTTGCCCGCGAGCCTGTCGCCGGGCCTGCATTTCTGATCGAGGGAACGACGATGAACGCACAAGAAGCCAATTTCGACGGACTCGTCGGCCCGACCCACAATTACGCCGGGCTGTCGTTCGGCAACGTGGCGTCGCTCAACAACGAGAAGTCGGCCGCGAACCCGAAGGCCGCCGCGAAGCAGGGGCTGCGCAAGATGAAGCAGCTCGCGGATCTCGGCTTCGCGCAAGGCGTGCTGCCGCCGCAGGAGCGCCCGTCGCTGCGCCTGTTGCGCGAGCTCGGCTTCTCCGGCAAGGACGCGGACGTGATCGCGAAGGCCGCGAAGCAGGCGCCCGAATTGCTCGCCGCGGCGAGCTCGGCGTCGGCGATGTGGACCGCGAACGCGGCAACCGTCAGCCCGTCGGCCGACACGAGCGACGGCCGCGTGCACTTCACGCCGGCCAACCTGTGCAGCAAGCTGCATCGCGCGATCGAGCACGAAGCGACGCGCCGCACGTTGTCGACGCTGTTCGCCGATCCCGCGCACTTCGCGGTGCACGAGGCGCTGACGGGCACGCCGGCACTCGGCGACGAAGGTGCGGCGAACCACACGCGTTTCTGCGCCGAATACGGCAAGCCGGGCGTCGAGTTCTTCGTGTACGGCCGCTCGGAATATCGCCGCGGCCCCGAGCCGAAGCGCTTCCCGGCGCGCCAGACCTTCGAGGCGAGCCGCGCGGTTGCGCATCGCCACGGGCTCGCCGAAGAAGCGACGGTCTATGCGCAGCAGGATCCGGACGTGATCGACGCAGGCGTGTTCCACAACGACGTGATCTCGGTCGGCAACCGCGACACGCTGTTCACGCACGAGCGCGCGTTCGTCAACAAGCAGGCGATCTACGACACGCTGACCGCCGCGCTCGACGCACGCGGCGCGCGCCTGAACGTGATCGAGGTGCCGGAGGCCGCCGTGAGCGTGAACGACGCGGTGACGTCTTATCTGTTCAACAGCCAGCTGCTGTCGCGCGCGGACGGCTCGCAGGTGCTCGTCGTGCCGCAGGAGTGCCGCGAGAACGCGAACGTCGCCGCCTATCTGGACCAGCTCGCGGCAGGCAACGGGCCGATCCGGGACGTACTGGTGTTCGACCTGCGCGAAAGCATGAAGAACGGCGGCGGCCCCGCGTGCCTGCGCCTGCGCGTCGTGCTGAACGAGGCCGAGCGCGCGGCCGTCACGTCGAACGTGTGGATCAACGACACGCTGTTCACGTCGCTCGACGCGTGGATCGAAAAGCATTACCGCGACCGTCTCGCACCGGAAGACCTCGCCGATCCGACGCTGCTCGACGAATCGCGCACGGCGCTCGACGAACTCACGCAGATCCTGCGCGTCGGGTCGCTGTATGACTTCCAGCGCTGAGTCCCGCATGCCGGGCGCCGCGCTGCTCGACGATTTTCTCGCGTTCACGCTCGCGGGCGACGCGCCGCCCGTGAAGGACGGCACGTGCGCGGACGGTGCGGTGCGCTGGCAATGGCTCGGCGACGGGCTGCTCCAGCTCGAGCCGGCTTCGGCCGATGGGGCCGGCGATGCAGCGAGCGTGCTCGTGTCGGCCGGCGTGCATGGCGACGAGACCGCGCCGATCGAGCTGCTGTCGATGCTCGTGCGCGATGTCGCGGCAGGCACGCTGCCGCTCGCGTGCCGATTGCTCGTCGTACTCGGCAACGTGCCGGCGATGCGCGCGGGCGAACGCTATCTCGACGACGACCTGAACCGCCTGTTCAGCGGCCGTCACGCGCAAGTGCCCGCGAGCCGCGAAGCGCCGCGCGCGGTGCAACTCGAAGCGGCGGCCGCCGCGTTCTTCGCGGCCGCGCCGGCGGGCGGTGCGCGCTGGCACATCGACATGCACACGGCGATCCGCGCATCGGTGTTCGAGCAGTTCGCGCTGCTGCCGCACACGGGCACGCCGCCGACCCGCGCGATGGTCGAATGGCTCGGCGATGCGCGCATCGCGGCCGTGCTGCTGCATACCGCGAAGGGCAATACGTATTCGCATTACACGGCCGAGCATTGCGGCGCGCTCGCCTGCACGCTCGAACTCGGCAAGGTGCGGCCGTTCGGCCAGAACGATCTGTCGCGCTTCGCGTCGGCCGATCATGCGGTGCGCAAACTCGTCTCGGGCGCGCCGCGCGACGTCGACCATCCGCCGTTGCCGCGCGTGTTCACGGTGATCGACCAGATCACGAAGCAGAGCGACGCGCTCGAGCTGTTCGTCGCGGCCGACGTCGCGAACTTCACGGCGTTCGCGCGCGGCACCGTGCTCGCGCAGGACGGCGACTACCGCTACACGGTGCAGCACGACGAGGAGCGCATCGTGTTTCCGAATCCGACCGTGAAGCCGGGTTTGCGCGCGGGCCTGCTCGTCGTCGACACCACGCGCGAGACGCTCGCCGCGCTCGTCTGACGGAAGGCCGGCGGTGCGCGGCTGCGGTGATCCGTCGCCCGCGCATCGTCCGGCAACATCCCCGCAGTGCGTCGACGCCCGCCTGCCGCGCAGACGGCCCGCGCGTCGCGCCTTGCGTATTTGCGACATCGTCTTGCAAGTTCGACGGCGCATCCGGCCGTCATCGCGCATGCAGTGCAGCATCGTGTGCCGGCGGCCGCTTTGCCGTATCGGGCCGCGCGGATTGGTACAATCGCGCCCTTGCGGCTGTTGCGCCGCATCAAGGCGCGGCATCGGCATTGTCGTTGTCATCCGACCCTGCAATGATGCATGCGCCCGTAGTTCCGGAACATTCGAGTATCGAGGAGAACACCTGATGAAGTTGGATTGGCGTAAAGTGGCCGCGCATGCGGTGGTGGCGGCATCGGCCGTGGCGGCAGGCAGCGCGATGGCTGCGGATCTGAAGGAGATCCGGTTCGGCGTCGAGGCCTCGTACGCGCCGTTCGAATACAAGACGCCCGACGGCAAGCTGACCGGCTTCGACATCGACATCGGCAACGCAGTGTGCGCGAAGCTGAAGACGAAGTGCGTGTGGGTCGAGAACGACTTCGACGGCCTGATCCCCGCGCTGCAGGCGCGCAAGTTCGACGCGATCAACTCGGACATGACGATCACCGACCAGCGCAAGCACGCGATCGCGTTCACCGATCCGATCTACACGATCCCGAACCAGCTGATCGCGAAGCAGGGCAGCGGCCTGCTGCCGACCCCGCAAGCGCTGAAGGGCAAGCGCGTCGGCGTGCTGCAGGGCACGATCCAGGAAGCGTACGCGAAGAAGAAGTGGGCGCCGGCCGGCGTCGACGTCGTGCCGTACCAGACGCAGGACCTGGCTTACGCCGACCTGAAGTCGGGCCGTCTCGACGCGACGTTCCAGGATTCGGAGGCGGGCTCGAAGGGCTTCCTGTCGAAGCCGCAAGGCCAGGGCTTCGGCTTCGCCGGCGGCACGGTCAGCGATGCGGAGATCCTCGGCTCGGGCGTCGGTTTCGGTCTGCGCAAGAACGACGCGGCGCTGAAGACGGCGCTCGATCAGGCGCTGAAGGAACTGAAGGCCGACGGCACGATCGACAATCTCGCGAAGAAGTACTTCAGCGTGCCGGTCACGCTCAAGTAAGCGTTTCGATCCGTCGCACGATTCAGCCGGCCGCTTTCGCGGCCGGTTTGCTTTTGGGGCGCCGCTTGCGTTACGCGGGGAAGAACCGCCCCAGTTCGCGCGCGAGCTCGTTCAGCACGCTCATCTCCTGCTGCGTGATCTTGCGCGCAGGCTGCGCACCGGCCCAGTCGCCGTACAGCAGGCCGACGGTCTTCGTGCCGACGCGCACCGGCAGCAGCACGAACGCGCGCGTGCCGGGAAGCGCATCGAGATACCACGCGGGCAGGCGCTTCACCATCTTCGGGTCCTGCGCCTGCTCGATGAAGATGCCGACCGAGTTCGTGATCGCGAGATGGAACACGTCCGGCTCGAAGCGCTCGTCGAAGCACAGCCGGTCGAGCGCCGCATCGACGTCCGGGCCGAAGCCGAGCCGCGCGGCGAACGCGCCGTCTTCACGGCGCACGAACATCACGGTCCGCGTGAACGCGAGGCCCGCGAGCAGGCTTTCCGACGCGAGTGCGAGCACCGGCGTCAGCACGTGTTCGGACGGCAGCGCGCGCAGGTCGGCGAGGCCGGCCTCGAGGCATGCCTCGGGATCGGGCTGCGCCCGCGCGATCGCGTCGGCGTTCGCGCGCAGCTCGACGATCTCGCGCATCACGGTGTCGCTCGCTTCCTCGCGTGCGAGCCGGTCGGCGATTTCCACCAGCGCGCCGGCGTCGATGTCCAGCTCCTGCTCGTAGTGCTGCGCGAGGGCCGCGATATGCGCCTCGCGCTGCGGGCCTGCGGGCATCGCGAGCGCACCGGCGACGTCGGTCGAGCAGCGGCTCACCGCGCGCAGCCAGCGCACGCGGTCGGGGCTGTCGTCGGCGCTGGCGTCGCGGGGCCGCTGGCGGTCTTCGTCGATGTCGTCCTCGTCGAGGCCGTCGCTGCCGCCGTCGCCGTCGGCCATGCCGGCGCGGATCACGTCGGGCAGCCGCCAGCTCGCGGCGGCCTCGAGACCGATCTCGTCGAAGCCGACGCCCAGGACGTCGACACACGCGGCCGCTTCGTCGCCGTTCAGCTCGGCGGCGCGGCGCCGGATCCGGTCCCACTCGCTGTCGAGATAGCACACCACCAGCAGCTTGCCGACCTGACGCATCAGCGTGCAGACGACGGCTTCCTCGCCGCCGCGCAACTCGGCGTGCTCGGTCAGCTTGCGGGCGACGCAACCGGACAGCAGCGCGCGGTTCAGCTCGAGCTTCGCGTCGATGCGGCGCGGCGTGCTTTGGTGGAAATGGTCGACGAGCTTGAGCCCGACGACGAGATGGCCGACGGTGTCCATGCCGAGCACCATCAGCGCCCGCGTGACGGTCGTGATGTTGCCGCCGAACGCCATGTACATCGCGGAATTGGCGAGCCGCAGGACTTTCTGCGTGAGCGCGAAATCCGACAGCACGACGCGCACGAGCGCGGTGAAGTCGAGGTCGTCGTTCGTCATCGCGGCCATCGTCGCGCGTAGCGACTCCGACAGCAGCGGGAAGTCGCCCCGTTCGTTCATCCGGGCCCACAGCTTGTCGAGCAGCGCCGTGCGGGGCAGGTGTGCGGTGATTGACATAATACGGATGTATCCGGTTCGCCGCGCGTGTCAGGCGGCGTGCAGGCGCAGCTGCTGCGCCTCGAAGCGCCGCGCGAGCTCCTCGGACGGCAGCGCCTGACAGACGAGCCAGCCCTGGATGTGGTTGCAGCCCATCTCGGTCAGCAGCTCGCGCTGCGCCTCGGTCTCGACGCCTTCCGCGACGAGCTCGAGATCGAGCGTTTGCGCGAGGCCGACCACGGCCGACACGATCGCGCGATCGTTGCGTGACGTCAGCAGGTTCTCGACGAAGCTGCGGTCGATCTTCAGCTTCGCGAGCGGGAAGCGCTGCAGGTACGCAAGGCTCGAATAGCCGGTACCGAAATCGTCGATCGCGAAGCGGATGCCGAGCGCGGTCAGCTCCTCGAGCAGCCCCTTCGCCTGCGCGGGATCGTGCATCAGCAGGCTTTCGGTGATTTCCAGCACGATGCGGCGCGGGTCGATGCCCGTCAACGCGATCGCCTCGCGCACGCTTTGCGCGAAGCGCGGGTCGCGGAACTGCTGCGGCGACACGTTGACCGCCACGTACTGCAGCGCGAGCCCCTGGCGATCCCAGGCGACGAGCTGCATGCACGCGGCCTTGAGCACCCAGTTGCCGAGATAGTTGATGAGGCCGATCGACTCGGCGAGCGGAATGAAGGTTGCCGGCGGCACGAGGCCGTGCACCGGATGACGCCAGCGGATCAGCGCCTCGACGCCGTCCACCGCACCCGACTGGCTGCGCGTGATCGGCTGGAAGTGCAGCGAGAACTCGCCGTTGCGCACGCCGTCGTACAGGTCGGCCTCGAGCTTCAGTCGTTCCGCGTCGGCCGGGTCGTCGACCGGCTCATGGAACGCGAGCGCATTGCCGCCGGACGCCTTTGCCTGCGCGAGCGCATGGTCGGCGCGGCGCAGCAGCGGGCTGTGATGCTGCGCGCGGTGGGGCGCGGCGCGTTCGTCCGGGTACAGCGCGATGCCGATGCTCGCGGACAGGTGGACGGTCTGCCCCTGGTAGGCGTAAGGCTCACGCACCGCGGCCTGCAGCCGGCGCGCGAGCGCGTCGGCGGCATTGCTCGCCCGCGTGCGGTCCGGCGCGGTGAACACGATCGCGAACTTGTCGCTCGCGACGCGCGCGAGCTGCTCGCCGGGCGCGACGAGCGCCTGCAGCCGCTGCGCGGTGTCGCGCAGCAGCGTGTCGCCGGCGTCGTAGCCGAGCGCGCGGTTGATGCGCTGGTAGTCGTCGAGGTCGAGCAGCAGCAGCGCCGCGCAGGTGCCGCTTTCGTCGGCGGCCTGTTGCGCGCGCATCAGCGCGGGCACGAGCGCCGACAGATTGTCGAGCCCCGTCATCGGGTCGTGGTGCATTTCGTACGTCAGGCGCGCCTCGAGCGCACGCCAGGCCGACACGTCGAACGCCGCGATCGCGAAGCCATCGACGCCGTGATGGCGGCTCTTGAACGCGCGGATCTCGACGTCGAGCGGGTAGGTGAGCGACTTCACGATGCACATCGTCGCCTTCTCGACCTGGCCGGAACGCGCGGCGCGCGCAAGCAGGCTTTCGAGCGCCGCGGTATCCTGTTCCGCGATCAGGTCGCGCAGCGTCAGCGTGTGCAGGTAGTCGCGGTGATAACCGATGAAGCGCAGGCTCGCGTCGGACACGTACAGAAAGCGCAGCTCGCGGTCGACATGGGCGAGGAAATCCACCGTGCCGACCGTCTGTTCCAGCCAGTTGCGCACGGTGTCGTCGCGGCGCGGCGCGCCGGCGCGTGCAGGCATCAGCGCGCCGCCCGACCAGGCGAAGCGGCGCAGCGTATGCAAGGCGTTGCGCCAGGAGCCCTTGCGTGGCGTCTGTTTCCTGTTGGCTTCCATGTATCTCGCTGACGTGAAGGGCTGGAACCGGCTGTCCGGAAGGAATAACGGCAGACTACGCGGAATCTTTAACCGGTCGGCCGCGGCTGGCGCTGCCGCCGGACCGGGGCATGCACACCGGCGTTCGACAGTCGAACGCCGGTGTGGCCTACATCGAGGCTGACTTTATAAGAAATGAGGACGCAGATGAAGCGAAAACTGTTGGTGGGCGCCGCGGCGGCGCTGATGGTGGCCGGCCATGCGCTGGTTGCGCAGGCGCAACTGAAGCCGGGCGACACGGCGCCCGACTTCACGACGCAGGCGTCGCTGGGCGGCAAGACGTACGCGTACTCGCTGGCCGATGCGCTGAAGCACGGGCCGGTCGTGCTGTACTTCTACCCGGCGGCGTTCACGACGGGTTGCACCATCGAGGCCCATGCGTTCGCGGACGCGGTCGATCGTTACAAGGCTTACGGCGCGACGGTAATCGGCGTATCCGCGGACAACATCGACACGCTGACGAAGTTCTCGGTGAGCGAGTGCCGCAGCAAGTTCCCGGTCGCGGCCGATCCGGACGCGAAGATCATCCGCGAATACGACGCGAAGCTGCGCGCGCTCGATCGTGCGAACCGCGTGTCCTACGTGATTTCACCGGAGCGGAAGGTGCTGTACGAATACACGAGCCTGTCGCCCGACAAGCACGTCGAGAACACGCTCGGCGCGGTGAAGGCGTGGGCCGACGCGCATCCGAAGCAGTAAGCCGGAGGCAGCAGGCGCGCAGTCGGGCGGCCCGCATTGCGGGCCGCCGGCACGACGAAATGCGCCGCCCCGTGGCGGCTCGGGCGTGTGTTACGCGCGCAACGCCTGTTCGATCGGCACGCTGCCGCCGACGAAGCCGACCACCTTGCGCGAAATGCCGAGCTTGATCGCCTCGATCGCGGCCCATGCGACGTCCTGGCGCGACACCGGCGGCGCCGAGTCGAGTGGTTCCTCGGTCAGCGCGATCTTGCCGACGCCTGGCCCGTCCGCGAGCGGGCCGGGGCGCAGGATCACGTAGTCGATGCCCGACGCGATCACGCGCTCGTCGCCTTCGCGCTTCATCTGCGAGTAGTGGCGCAGCACGTCGCCGCTGCGCTCCGGCCAGTAGGCGCTCAGCGAACTGATCACGACCAGCTTCTGCACGTTGTAGGCAAGCGCATGCTCGGCCGTGCGCGCGACCGCGTCGCGGTCGATCTGCTCCTCTTCGGCGGCGCCTTCCGATTCCGCCGAGCCGGCCGCGTAGATCACGTGCGTGATGCCCTGGAACGCGTGCGAGAAATCGCCCGTCAGATCGGCCTCGACGACCTTCGCGCCCGGCAGCGCATAGCCATGCCGGCGCACCAGCGCAGTCACCTCGAATTCCGGCTGCTCGAGCAGCAGATCCGCGCAGGCCCGACCCGTGCGGCCGGTCGCGCCAATCAGCAATACCTTCGTCGTCATGAAACCGCTCCTTGCGCGATGCGTCATCCTCCCAGATAGGGACGGACGACCGATACTCAAGTGTATGTCGATTTGGGGCGGCGGCGCGCGGGTAATTGGGGCTGTACCACTCGGTAACGGCCGGCGCCGCAACCTGTTATCCGCGCGGTCGCGCGCATGGATGGCGGAATCGACCCGCCGACCGGCTATCATGTGCGCGATGCATTCTTCGCCGCTACGCAATACAACGCGGCGACCAACCGGTTGGAGTACACATGGCATTACCCCTGGACAACGTCAGCATGGCCGTGTTCTGCGACTTCGAGAACGTCGCGCTCGGCGTGCGCGACGCGAAGTACGAGAAATTCGACATCAAGCCCGTGCTGGAGCGGCTGCTGCTGAAAGGCAGCATCGTCGTGAAGAAGGCGTATTGCGACTGGGAGCGCTACAAGGGCTTCAAGGCGTCGATGCACGAGGCGAGCTTCGAACTGATCGAGATTCCGCACGTGCGCCAGTCGGGCAAGAATTCGGCCGACATCCGGCTCGTCGTGGACGCGCTCGACCTCTGCTACACGAAGTCGCACGTCGACACGTTCGTGATCATCAGCGGCGACTCGGATTTCTCGCCGCTCGTGTCGAAGCTGCGCGAGAACGCGAAGAAGGTGATCGGAGTCGGCGTGAAGAAGTCGACGTCGGACCTGCTGGTCGCGAACTGCGACGAATTCATTTTCTACGACGACCTGGTGCGCGAGCAGCAGCGCGCGCTGGCGAAGCGCGAACAGCAGCGCACGGGCAACGGCGGCGCGAAGCGGCCCGACGAGCCGTCGCGCAAGCCGGAGCTGGAAGTGCGCCGCAGCGAGGCGATCGCGCTCGCGGTCGAGACGTTCGATGCGCTGGCATCGGAGCGCGACGACGTCGGCAAGATCTGGGCGTCGGTGCTCAAGAGCGCGATCAAGCGCCGCAAGCCGGACTTCAACGAGTCGTATTACGGCTTCCGCGCGTTTGGCAACCTGCTCGACGAAGCGCAGGCGCGCGGCCTGCTCGAAGTGGGCCGCGACGACAAGTCGGGCGCGTTCGTGTCGCGGCCGCGTCAGCCGGCCGTGGCCGAACCGGTGATGGCGCACCGCGACACGGGCGGCGCGCACCACGGTCATGGCGGACGCCACGCGGAGCCGGCGCCGGCCGAGCGTGGGGCGCGACGTCGCGGGCAGCGCGCGGAAGCGGCCGCGCCCGAACGCGAGCAGGTCGACATGGAAGAGGCGATCGTCGACGTGACGAGCGAGGCGGCCGAAGCAGCCGAAGTAACCGAAGCGGTCGAGACGCACGGCGACGCGAAGGACGGCCGCAAGCGCGCGCGCAAGAGCCCGGCGAAGAAGGCCGGTGCGAAGAAGGGCGCCGGCGCGAAGCACGGCGGCGACGCGCGCGCGGACGGCAAGCACGCCGAAGCGGCACATCGCGACGCGGAGCATGGCGACGACCGACACGTTGCGGCGCAGCATGCGGCGCCGACGGCCGACGACCACGTCGCGGCGGCACCCGCCGCGCAGCCGTCGCACGACGCAGCACCGGCCGTACCGGCGGCCGAGCCGGCCGGGGAAGCGGCTGGTGAAGCACCCACCGGCACCAAGCCGAAGAAGCCGGCTCGCAAGACGGCGACCCGCGCGCGTCGTCCGCGCAAGACGGCGGCTGCCGCCGAGTAACGGCGGCAGGGCGGGGGCCGGTGCCCGACGCGACGGCACCACCCGCCACCCGCGGCCGGGCGCCCGTTGCGCGTGCCGTCACGTCGGCCGGCGCAACGCCGGCCGATGCGTTCCGTTATCCGTTCAGCACATACGGCTGGGTCATCACTTCGAGGAAGTGACCGTCAGGATCGTCGAAATACACGCCGCGGCCGCCGTTATGGCGGTAGATGTCATCGGGCTGCCGCTTGGCCGGATCGGCCCAGTGCGGCAGCCCTCGCTCGCGAATGCGCGCATACACGCGATCGAAGCCGGCTTCGTCGGTCAGAAATGCATAGTGCTGCGCCGTGATGTCTCCCGCCTTCTCGTAGAAATCGAGCGACACGCCGTTGTCGAGCTGGACGACCAGCATCGCGCCGAATGGTGTCGGCGTGGGCAGTTCCAGAAGCTCGGCGAGAAAGCGGCTCGACGCATGCTTGTCGCGGCACCAGACGATCGTATGGTTCAGCTGGGTGTTCATGACGGGTCCCCGGAACGGGGTGCGAGGATGGGCATGGACACACGATAGCCGATCGCGGTGGGTGTGCAAGCCCGTCAAGCGGCGGCCGCCTGATGCGGCCGCGTGCCGTTACCCGCTTACTCGCCCGCCACCGCCGGTCCGCCGGAATTGCCGCGGCGGTTGCGGCGCTTCTCGCCCCACACGCGGAACCGGTCCATGTACAGGTAGACCACCGGCGTCGTATAGAGCGTCAGCACCTGCGACATGATCAGGCCGCCGGCGATCGCGATCCCGAGTGGCGCGCGCAGCTCGGCGCCGTCGCCGTGGCCGAACGCGAGCGGCAGCGCGCCGAGCAGCGCCGCCATCGTCGTCATCATGATCGGCCGGAAGCGCAGCAGGCACGCCTCGTGGATCGCATCGAGCGACGACTTGTTGCCGTTGCGCGTCTGGTCGATCGCGAAGTCGACCATCATGATCGCGTTCTTCTTCACGATACCGATCAGCAGGATCACGCCGATCAGCGCGATGATGCTGAACTCGGTCTTGAACAGCAGCAGCGCGAGCAGCGCGCCGACGCCGGCCGACGGCAGCGTCGACAGGATCGTGATCGGGTGGATGTAGCTCTCGTACAGGATCCCGAGCACGATGTAGACGGCCAGGAGTGCCGCGAGAATCAGGATCGGCTGGTTGTTCAGCGACTGCTGGAACGCCTGCGCGGTGCCCTGGAAGCTGCCGACGATCGTCGGCGGCACGCCGATCTGCGCCATCGTCTGGTAGATCACCTGCGTCGCCTGCGACAGCGACACGCCCGGCGGCAGGTTGAACGAGATCGTCGTCGCGACGAACAGCCCCTGGTGGTTGACCGACAGCGGCGTCGTGCTCGGGCCGAAGGTCGCGATCGCGGACAGCGGAATCATCGTCGACTTCGACGTCGACACCGCCGCGCCCGACGACGCGCTCGACTTGCCGCTCGACGCGATCGAGTTCAGCGCCTGGTTGCGCGCGGAATCGGACGCGATCGCCGCGGCGCTGGTGGCGGCCGTCCCGGCGCTCGACGTGCCGGCCGAGGTCGCAACGAAGGTGCCGGCCGCGGCGTTGGTCGTCTGCGAGCCGTTCGCGCTGCCGCCCGACGTGCTGATCCACACCTGGTTCAGCATCTCCGGGCTCTGCCAGTATTTCGGCGCGACTTCCATCACGACGTGGTACTGGTTCAGCGGGTTGTAGATCGTCGAGACCTGGCGTTGGCCGAACGCGTCGTACAGCGTGTTGTCGATCTGCGCGGGCTTGATGCCGAACCGCGCGGCGGTTGCGCGATCGATCGTCACCATCGCCTCGAGGCCGCCTTGCTGCTGGTCGGAGTTCACGTCGGTCAGCTCCGCGCGCTTCTGCAGCGCCTCGGTCAGCAGCGGCCCCCACTTGTACAGCTCGGCGCTCGAATCGCCGAGCAGCGTGAACTGGTACTGCGCATTGCTCTGCCGGCCGCCGACGCGGATGTCCTGCGCGGCCTGCAGGAACGTGCGCGCACCCGCGACGTCCGCGAGCGGCTTGCGCAGCTGCTGGATCACCTGGTCGGCCGACAGCTTGCGCTCGGTGCGGTCCTTCAGCGTGACGAACATGAAGCCCGAGTTGGTCTGCGTGCCGCCGGTGAAGCCCGCGACGCTCTTCACGTTCGGGTTCGCCTGCACGATCCGCATCATCTCGGAGAACTTCAGCTTCATCGCCTGGAACGACGTCGACTGGTCGGCCTGGATGCCGCCGATCATCAGCCCGGTGTCCTGCTGCGGAAAGAAGCCCTTCGGCACGACGATGTACAGGTAGACGTTCAGGCCGATCGTCGCGAACAGGATCAGCAGGACCAGCAGCGGACGGCGCAGCGCCCACGACAGCGTGCGCTCGTAGCCGCGCTGCATCCGCGTGAAGAAGCGCTCGAGGAACCGGCCGAGGCGGCCTTCCTCCTGCACCTCGTGCGACTCGCGCAGCAGCCGCGCGCACATCATCGGCGTGACGGTCAGCGAAACGGCGAGCGACACGCCGATCGCGAGCGACAGCGTCAACGCGAATTCGCGGAACAGGCGCCCGACGATGCCGCCCATCAGCAGGATCGGCAGGAACACCGCGACGAGCGAAATGCTCATCGACAGCACGGTGAAGCCGACCTCGCGCGCGCCGTCGAACGCAGCCTGCAGCCGCGGCTTGCCGTTCTCGATGTGACGCGTGATGTTCTCGAGCACGACGATCGCATCGTCGACGACGAAGCCGGTCGCGACGATCAGCGCCATCAGCGACAGGTTGTCGATCGAGAAGCCGAGCAGGTACATCGCGCCGAACGTGCCGATGATCGAGATCGGCACCGCGACGCTCGGAATCAGCGTCGCGCGCCAGTTGCGCAGGAACAGGAACACGACCATCACGACGAGGCTCACCGCGATCAGCAGCGTGCGTTCGGTGTCCTTCAGCGACGCGCGGATCGTCGTCGAACGGTCGAGCACCGGCGTCACCGTGATGTCGGCCGGCAGCGACGCGGTGAGCTGCGGCAGCGCCGCGCGCACGCGGTCGATCGTCTCGATGATATTCGCGCCGGGCGAGCGGTAGAGGATCACGAGCACCGCGCGCTTGCCGTTCGACAGGCCCAGGTTGCGGAGGTCCTCGACGCCGTCGACGACCTCGGACAGGTCGGACAGCCGCACGGCCGCGCCGTTGCGGTAGGCGACGACCAGGTCGCTGTATTGCGACGCCTGCGAGGCCTGGTCGTTCGTGTAGAGCTGGTAGTGCTTCGGGCCGAATTCGATCGCACCCTTCGGGCTGTTCGCGTTCGCCGACGCGAGCGCGGCCCGCACGTCCTCGAGGCCGATTCCGTAGTGGAACAGCGCGTGAGGCTCGAGCTCGACACGCACGGCCGGGTTCGCGGAGCCGCTCACCGACACCTGGCCGATCCCGTCGATCTGCGACAACGACTGCTGCAGCACCGTCGACGCGGCGTCGTACAGCTTCGCGGCCGATGAGGTCTCCGACGTCAGCGACACGATCATGATCGGCGAATCGGCCGGGTTGACCTTGCGGTACGTCGGGTTGCTCTTGAGCGACGCGGGCAGGTCGGCGCGCGCCGCGTTGATTGCGGCCTGCACGTCGCGCGCGGCGCCGTCGATGTCGCGGTTCAGCCCGAACTGCAGGATGATCCGCGCGTTGCCGACGGTGCTGGTCGACGTCATTTCGCTGACGTCGGCGATCGAGCCGAGGTGCCGCTCGAGCGGGCTCGTCACGCTGGTCGCGACCGTCTCGGGACTCGCGCCGGGCAGCGACGCCTGCACCGAGATGGTCGGGAAGTCGACCTGCGGCAGCGGCGACACCGGCAGCTTGATGAATGCGAACAGGCCCGCGAGCGCGACGCCGAGCGCGAGCAGCGTCGTCGCGACCGGGCGGGTGATGAAGGGACGCGACAGGTTCATCGCTTATGCGCCCGTGTGCTTGCCGGTGTCGCGGCCGGGGCCGTGCCGTTCGAACCAGCCGCGCACGCGCCGTGCGAGGCTGTCGAAGCCGAGGTAGATCACCGGCGTCGTGAACAGCGTCAGCACCTGCGACACGATCAGGCCGCCGGCGATCGCGATCCCGAGCGGCTGGCGCAGCTCGGAGCCCGCGCCGGAGCCGACGATCAGCGGCACCGCGCCGAGCAGCGCGGCGAGCGTCGTCATCAGGATCGGCCGGAAGCGCAGCAGGCACGCCTGGTAAATCGCTTCGCGCGGCGGCTTGCCTTCGACGCGCTCGGCTTCGAGCGCGAAGTCGATCATCATGATCGCGTTCTTTTTCACGATGCCGATCAGCAGCACGATGCCGATGATCCCGATGATGTCGAGGTCGTGCCCGGTGATCATCAGCGCGAGCAGCGCGCCGACGCCGGCCGACGGCAGCGTCGACAGGATCGTGATCGGATGGATGTAGCTCTCGTACAGCACGCCGAGCACGATGTACATCGTGACGACCGCCGCGAGGATCAGGAACAGCTGGTTCGACAGCGACGCCTGGAACGCTAGCGCCGCGCCCTGGAAGCGCGTCTGGAACGAGCCGGGCAGGCCGATGTCCTTCTCGGCGGCGTCGATCGCCTTCACGGCCTCGCCGAGCGATGCGCCCGGTGCGAGGTTGAACGAGACCGTCGTCGACGGGAACTGCGACAGGTGCGCGACCAGCAGCGGCGACGGCCGTTCATGGAACGACGCGATCGACGACAGCGGCACCTGGCCGCCGCCCGCTGACGGCAGGTAGATGTCGTTCAGCGATTCGGCGTAATGCTGCTCCTTCGGCTCCGACTCGAGAATCACGCGGTACTGGTTCGACTGCGTGAAGATGGTCGACACGATGCGCTGGCCGAACGCGTCGTAGAGCGCGTTGTCGACGGTCGCCGGCGTGATGCCGAAGCGGGCGGCGCTCGCGCGGTCGATCTCGATGTAGACCGACTGGCCGTTGCTCTGCAGGTCGGTCGCGACGTCGGCGAGCGACGGCTCCTGCTGCAGCCGCGTGACGAGCTTCGGCACCCAGGTCGCGAACTCGTCCGGGTTCGGGCTCGTCAGCATGAACTGGTACTGCGTCGGGCTCACGGTCGAGTCGATCGTCAGGTCCTGCACCGACTGCATGAAGAGCGTGATGCCGGTCACGTTCGCGACGCGCTGCTGCAGGTCGCGGATGATCTGCGCGGCCGACTCGGCGCGTTCGTCGCGCGCCTTCAGGTTGATCAGCATCCGGCCGCTGTTCAGCGTGATGTTGCTGCCGTCGACGCCGATGAACGACGTGAGGCTCTCGACGTTCGGATCCTTCAGGATCTCGGCCGCGAGCGCCTGCTGGCGTTCGGCCATCGCGCCGTACGAGATCGACTGCGGCGCCTGCGTGATCGCCTGGATCACGCCGGTGTCCTGCGCGGGGAAGAAGCCTTTCGGCACGTACACGTAGAGCAGGGCGGTGAGCCCGAGCGTCAGCAGCGCGACGACGAGCGTCGAGCGCTGGCGGTTCAGCACCCATTCGAGCGCGACCGCGTAGCGCGCGATCACCCAGTCGATCGCGCGGTGCACGCGCGCCTCGAAGCGGTGGCTTTCGGGCGGCGGCGAGTGGCGCAGCAGCTTCGCGCACATCATCGGCACGAGCGTGAGCGACACGATCGCCGAGATCACGATCGTCACTGCGAGGGTGATCGCGAACTCGTGAAACAGCCGGCCGACCACGTCGCCCATGAACAGCAGCGGGATCAGCACCGCGATCAGCGACACCGTCAGCGATATGATCGTGAAGCCGATCTGCCGCGAGCCCTTCAGCGCGGCCTCGAGCCCCGAATCGCCTTCCTCGACGTAGCGCGCGATGTTCTCGATCATCACGATCGCGTCGTCGACGACGAAGCCGGTCGCGATGGTGAGCGCCATCAGCGACAGGTTGTTCAGCGAGAAGCCGGCCATGTACATCACCGCGAGCGTGCCGATCAGCGACAGCGGCACCGACAGGCTCGGGATGATCGTCGCGTAGACGTTCGCGAGGAACAGGTACATCACCAGCACGACGAGCCCGACCGCGAGCAGCAGCTCGAACTGCACGTCGCGCACGGCGGCGCGGATCATCGTCGTGCGGTCGGTGACGATCTGCACGTCGAGCGCGGCGGGCAGCGTCTCCTGCAGCTTCGGCAGTTGCGCCTTGATCGCGTCGACGGTCGCGATCACGTTCGCGCCCGGCTGGCGCTGCACGTTCAGGATGATCGCGGGCTCCGAGTTCACCCACGCGCCGAGCTTGGTGTTCTCCGAGCCGGCGACGACCTTCGCGACGTCGGTCAGCATCACCGGACGGCCGCTCTTGTAGGCGACGACCGCGTCGTTGTATTGATCGGCGCTGGTGAGCTGGTCGTTCGCGTTGATCGTGTATGCGCGCGTCGGGCCGTCGAAGTTGCCTTTCGGCGTGTTCACGTTCAGGTTCGAGATCGTCGTGCGCAGGTCGTCGAGGTTCATCCCGTACTTCGCGAGCGCGGTCGGGTTCGCCTGGATCCGCACGGCCGGCCGGTTGCCGCCCGACAGGCTGACGAGGCCGACACCCGCGATCTGCGAGATCTTCATCGCGAGGCGCGTGTCGGTCAGGTCCTGTACCTGCGTGAGCGGCAAGGTCTTCGACGTGATGGCCAGCGTCAGCACCGGCGCGTCGGCCGGGTTGACCTTCGCGTAGATCGGCGGGGCGGGCAGATCGGACGGCAGCAGGTTGCCGGCCGCGTTGATCGCGGCCTGCACTTCCTGTTCGGCGATGTCGAGCGGCAGGTCGAGCGAGAACTGCAGCGTGATCACCGACGCGCCGGCCGAGCTTTGCGACGACATCTGGTTCAGCGACGGCATCTGGCCGAACTGCCGCTCCAGCGGCGCGGTGACCGACGACGTCATCACCTCCGGGCTCGCGCCCGGATAGAAGGTCTGGACCTGGATCGTCGGGTAGTCGACTTCGGGCAGCGCGGCGAGCGGCAGGAAGCGCAGCGCGACGAGGCCGGCCAGCATGATCGCCGCCATCAGGAGGGCGGTGCCGACAGGCCGGAGAATGAAGAGGCGGGACGGATTCATCGAGCGGCCCGCGCGTTACTGGGCCGCGGGGGCCGCGGCCTGCGACGCGTCGTGCTTATGTCCGCCGCGGTGGGCGGCCGCACCCGATGCGCTGGACGCCGCGCCCGTGCCATGCGCGCCCGATGCGCCTTGCGGCTTGTCGGCCGGGATCGTGATCTTCGCGCCTTCGCGCAGCCGGTCGGAGCCGTCGGTGACCACGCGCTCGCCGATCGCGACGCCGCTGACGATGCTCGTGCGCTCGCCGTCGACCGGGCCGACCTTGACCTTGCGCACCGTCACCGTGTTGTCGGGTTTCACGACGTACACGAACTGGCCGATCGAGCCCGTCAGCACGGCTGCCGTCGGCACGATCGTCGCATTGCGGATCACGTCGACCAGCAGCCGCGTGTTCACGAACTGATTCGGAAACAGCAGGCCTTCCTTGTTGTCGAAGGTCGCGCGCAGCTTGACCGTGCCGGTGCTCGTGTCGATCTGGTTGTCGAGCGTTTCGAGCGAACCCGTCTCGAGCGGCACCGTGTTGTTGCGATTGTATGCGGTGACCGACAGTTTCTGGCCCGCGTTCACCTGCTTGACGATCTGCGGCAGGTTGTCTTCCGAGGTCGTGAAGATTACGCTCATCGGCTGCAGTTGCGTGATCACGACGATCCCGTTCGTGTCGCCCGGCGTCACGTAGTTGCCGGGGTCGACCTGGCGCAGGCCGACGCGGCCCGACACCGGCGCCGTGATGCGCGCGTACGTGAGGTTCAGCTTCGCGGAGTCGATCGCCGCCTGGTCGGTCTTCACCGTTCCTTCGTATTGCTTGACGAGCGACGCCTGGGTGTCGACCGTCTGCGACGCGATCGAGTCCTGCGACAGCAGCGTCTGGTAGCGCTTCAGGTCGATGCGGGCCGTCGCGAGCAGCGCCGAGTCGCGCGCGTGCGTGCCTTCGGCATTTTCGAGCGCGACCTGGTAAGGGCGCGGGTCGATCTGCGCGAGCAGGTCGCCTTTCTTGACGATCTGGCCTTCCCGGAACGCGACCGACTGCAGATAACCCGACAGCTGCGTCTTGACAGTCACGCTCGCGAGCGGCGTCACGGTGCCGAGCGCGGACAGCACGATCGGCATCTCGCCCTGCGTCGCGGTCGCGACCGACACGGGCTGCGGAACGTTCGCCATGGCGGCGGGGCCACCGCGGCCGCGATGGCTGCCACCGCCGCCGGCGCTCGCGCCGGAGGCTGCGTTGCCTGCTGCCGACGCGTCCGCCTGCGTACGGTTCCACGGGTGCCACCACAGCAGGCCGCCGATGACGACGACCGCGAGCGTCCCGATCACCCGCGTGCGGCGCGGGCGGCGCGCGGCGGGGGAGGCTTGATCCTTCGAAGGGGGCGTGGGCTTTTGTTGGTTGTCCATCGTGTTCTGTCAGGAAGACGGTGCGGCGGGCGTGGAGCGGCGCGTGGGCATGCGGTGCCGGAGGGCCGGCTCGGTCCGGGCCCTTCCAGTCCGCGCGGGAAAAAGAAAAGAGCGGTGCGCGCCGCGGATGCGGCGCGACGATGGGCATGATGCTACGTCCCGTCCCCGTTACAGTCCAGTCATCTATCTTTCAACGGGTTACGGTCGTTACAGAAGGCGACAGGACGATGACGGATCGATTACACGGCGCTGCGCCGGGCTGGCGCGCCGCCGATCTCGCGGGTGATTTTCGCGATGCATTCGTGCAACGCGGGCACCACGTGTTCCTGCAGCCATTCGGGCGGGCACTGACTGGATGCGCCGCCGCAGTTCACCGAGTAGCGCTGGCCCGACGGGCCGACGAAACCGGCCGCGACCGCGTTCAGCCCTTCACGCCATTCGCCGATCGCGATCGCATGGCCCTCGCGCATCGCGTCCTCGAGACCGGGGTTCAGGCGCGCCGATACGTGCGGCCAGTCATCGCCGGCCGTCGCGCGCAGCGCGTCGAGCAGCGCGCGGCGCTCGTCGTCCTCCAGTGCCGCGAGATACGCGCGGCCGACCGCGGTGCGCGCGATGTCCATCCGCGAGCCGATCTCGAGGCGCGTGACGAGCACGGCCGAGCGCGGCCGGATCACGTCGATCGCGACCATGTCGAGCCGGTCGCGCACCGCGAGGTGCACCGACAGCGACGTGCGCTCGGCGAGTTCGATCATGAACGGCCGCGAGCGCGCGCGGATGTCGAAGTTGCGCAGGAAGCCGTGGCTCAGCTCCAGGACCGACGCGGTCAGCACGAAGCGCTCGCTGTCGGGCAACTGGAACAGGAAGCCGGCGCTGACGAGCGTCGCCGTGATGCGTGACACGGTCGGCTTCGGGATGCCCGTCAATTCGGTGAGCTCGCGGTTGCTGACCGGGGCGTCGGCGGCCGCGATGCGCCGCAGCACGGCGAGGCCGCGCGCGAGCGCGGTGATCTCGTCCGGCGACGATTCGCGGTCTCGGGGCGCGGGAGGGGTTAAAGGTGTCGACACGAGGGATTCTCTCTATTTCCGAAACTCGATTTCAATTTTGTTGGTATTGTAGGATGATTGTCAAAAGATGCATGTTCCATGGGCGAATCGTTCATCGGATGAGATTTTACGGGTTCACCCTTGGTTTATTAGGAAATCGCTCAAGTGAGCGTTGCCGGAAAGTGAACAGACTGGTGCAAATACCGCTTGACTTGTCGGGCGGAAACGGAAAGAATGTCTCACGTTTTCGAAACATCGTTTCAGGAGTTTAGCTGGCAACGGTGTTTCGCGCAGTCTCTCAGGTTCTAGCACGGCCCTCGGAATGGCTAGAACTTTTTTAGCGCCACGGTCTCCGTGGCGCTTTTTTTTGCCCGTCCGCCGGACGCGTCAGGTCCGTATTATCCCCCGATCGCTGAAATCGCCTGTTCGACTGGGCTCGTGCGCACCAGCGCGCGCGTGGCGCGCGCAAAAAAAAAGCGCGATGCCCGCAATGGGCATCGCGCGTAAACCGGCGTGGAGCGCCGACGAATGAAACGTGAAGAAGGGGGCGCCCGGTCAGGGCGCTAACTCCCTCGTGCGAAGCGGTCAGGCCTTCGCGAGCTTGATGCTGGTCGGCTCGGCCGTCAGGTAGCCGACGCTGGCGCCGAAGCGGTCCTTGAAGTTCGCGCGCACGAGCGGATCGAGCGTCGGCTTGACCTTGTCGTGCAGCGGCGACTCCCAGTCGCCCGCGTGCTGGAAGTTGCTCATGATGTAGGTCCAGCCGTTGATCTCGTCGACCGCGTGCAGGCCCGTCGATTCGGCGCCGGCCGGGCACGACAGCACGCGCGCGAGCGACTTCGTGTCGACGTTGTACGCCCACAGGAAGTTGTTCACGTGCATGCCCGAGTCTTCGCCGATGAAGAGCGTGCGCAGCTTCTCGGAGAACTTCAGGTTGTCGGGGTTCGCGATCTTGTCCGGGTTCGCCAGGTTGCCGAGCGCATCGGCCGCGGCGAGGTCCTCGCCGACGAGCGCGGCCGGCGCGCCCATGTCGACCGGCACCCACTCGCTGTCGATCGCGCCGCCCGTCGTGTCGCGCTGGCCGGCCTTCAGGTTCAGCGCGTAGACGGCGCCCGAGGCGATCTTCTTGTCGACCGCGACGTCGCGCGACACTGCGTTGCCCTGGACCATCGACGTCTCGATCCGCGACATCGCCGTGTAGACGATCTTGTCCTTCGCGTTCACGGTCGTGCCTTCGAGCTTCGTGAACGCCATGCTGCCGCCGAGCAGCGCCGCGTAGCGGTGCGTCTCGAGGAACGCGGCCGCTTTTTCCATGCCCGGCTTCACGCGGATCCAGTTGAACTTGCCGCCGAAATGGATCTTCGTGTAGCTCGCATCGTTCGGGTCGGTGGTCACCAGGTCCATGATGTCTGACGCCTTCAGCGTGTTCGCGAGCGTTTCGATCTCGCTGCTGGTCGCGTGGCCGATCTTGATCCACGTGAGCGTCGCGGTGCCGGCGCCGGCCGACGACGTCTGCGTCCACTTCGCGACGTACAGCGTGCCGGCCGACAGGTCGGCCGCCTTGTCGGCGACGAACATGAACAGGCCGCCGTTGGTGGCGTCGTCGCCCATCATCACGGTGCGCTGGTCCGGCATCACCTGGATCAGCTCGTGCGAGATGCGGCCGAGGCAGTAGTGCTTCTTCACGGTGCCGGTGCCGTCCGGATTCACGGTGATCTCGGGCAGGTGGCCGTAGTGGTAGGGGTTCGCCTTCGTCTCGTCGCCGAACGTGTTCTTGCTGAACGCCTTGAATTGCGCGTCGGTCGCGGCCTTGGTCGCGTCCGGCTCGTATTCCTCGCTCGACAGGTGCGTGCCCCACGGCGACAGGCTCGCGCCGCAGGTGATCCACAGGCCGTGCGCCTTCGACGTGTCGACGTTGTGGTACTTCACGACCTTCAGCGCGCCGGTGGCCGGATCCTGGTCGAGCGTGAGCACGGCGATCGGCGACGGCAGCTGGCCGTACTGCGACGCGCTCGCCTGGTCGCGCGTCGTGTATTCGAACTGCACGACCGCGAACACCGTGTTGCCCTTCACGCCGGGCACGTTCGCGTTCTTCAGCGTCAGCAGCGAGCTGCCGTCCGGGCAGTCGGAATAGAACTGGCGCTCCTTGCCGGCCACCGAGCGATCGATGATCGGCTGGTTGTTGATGTCGTAGTAGCCGCCCGCGAGCGTCGTGCCGCCCTTGCCGTCCGGCACCATGTCGCCCGTCACGAAGAACGGCCGGTACGCGAGCTTGAAGTTGCGCGACGAGCCGTCCGAGAAGGATACCGACAGCGTCGAGCCGACCGTCGTCGCGGCCATCGCGGCCGCGTTGTCGAGCGTGGGTGCGGCCATCGTCGAGAACGCAGCCGACGTGTACGCGGCGGCGGCCGGCGTCGAAGCCGGATTGTCGTCGCCGCCGCAGCCCGTCAGCAGGGCCGGCAGTGCGAGGCCGGAAAGAGGCAGCATGGGCGCGCCGGCGAGGATCTTCAGGGCCTGACGACGGGAAGCATTGGGCAACGCGGGCATGTGGAGTCCAGTTTCGAATGTTGGAAGAATCGCCTTTCGCGCAGCAGGCGATCAGCAAGCATTGCGAAGGCAAGTTGAAAACTGGACCGAAGTTTAGGGGCGCTCGATGAAAGTTTTTTGAATTGAAAACGTAATGATGCGTTAGGGCGTCCGTCAGGCGGGCTGCCGGACGCCGATCGGACGCGTATTCGCGCTCAGTCGCGCTCGGGCGTCGCCGAGATGCGATGGATCGACAGGTCGGCGCCGTCGAATTCGGCTTCGCGCTCGAGGCGCAGCCCGACGGTCGCCTTCAGCGCGCCGTACACGAGCGTGCCGCCGGCGGTGGCGATTGCGATGCCGCCGAGCGTGCCGATGAGTTGCGACACGAACGATACCCCGCCGAGGCCGCCGAACGCGGGTTGCCCGAACACGCCGGCCGCGAGGCCGCCGAGCGCGCCGCACATTCCGTGCAGCGGCCACACGCCGAGCACGTCGTCGATGCGCCACTTGTTCTGCACGCAGGTGAACATCGCGACGAACAGCGCGCCGGCTGCCGCGCCGGTGACGAGCGCACCGATCGGGTGCATCACGTCGGAGCCCGCGCAGACCGCGACGAGGCCCGCGAGCGGGCCGTTGTACGTGAAGCCCGGATCGTTGCGGCCGGCCAGCCACGCGGCGAGCGTGCCGCCGACCATCGCCATCAGCGAGTTCACGGCGACCAGGCCGCTGATCTTGTCGAGCGTCTGCGCGCTCATCACGTTGAAGCCGAACCAGCCGACCGCGAGCACCCACGCGCCGAGTGCGAGAAACGGAATGTTCGACGGCGGGTGCGCGGCGATCCGGCCGTCCTTCGCATAGCGGCCGTGGCGTGCGCCGAGCAGCAGCACGGCCGGCAGCGCGACCCAGCCGCCGAACGCGTGCACGACGACCGAGCCCGCGAAATCGTGGAACGGCGCGCCGAAGGCCTGCGTGAGCCAGCCCTGCACGCCGAAGCGTTCATTCCATGCGATCCCTTCGAAGAACGGATAGATGAAGCCGACGATGATCAGCGTCGCGACGAGCTGAGGATTGAATTTCGCGCGTTCGGCGATGCCGCCGGACACGATCGCGGGAATGGCCGCCGCGAACGTCAGCAGGAAGAAGAAGCGCACGAGCGCGTAGCCGCTGTGCTGCGACAGCGTGCCGATATCGTCGAAGAACTCGACGCCGTACGCGATCGTATAGCCGATGAAGAAGTACGCGAGCGTCGACACCGAGAAGTCGACCAGAATCTTTACGAGCGCGTTGACCTGGTTCTTCTTGCGGACCGTGCCGAGCTCGAGAAATGCGAAGCCCGCGTGCATCGCGAGCACCATGACGGCGCCGATCAAGAGGAACAGTGTATCGACGCCGGATTTCAGACCATCCATGCCGTGGCTTCCTTGCGCAAAAAACGGGCAAGGAATGCAAATATCGAGCCAACTTGGTGAGCGCGTGCGTGCAAGTGGTGCGAAAGGCCGTGCGATGCGGCATGCCGGCGATGCGTGCACGGCAGCCGGGCAGGCGCGTGTGGGCCCGGAGTCGCAGCAGTTGCACGCACGTGGTGCGATGAGGGCTCAAATGGTGCGTGCAATGCGTGGCGTGGTGCGCCGCGATGCACCGGTCTGGCGCGTCAGCGGCGGGCGAACAGCACGCGTGAGCGCCGCAGGCGCAATGCGCAGGCGCACCAGTAGGCGGCGACGGTGGTGAGCCCGAGTGCGGCAAATGCGAGCGCCGCGAAGCCGGCGTGCGACTGGCCGTCGCCGTCCGGGCCAAGGATGCCCTGCGCGACGATCAGCGCTGCCGTCCAGAAACCGATCACCGCCTGAGCGAGCAGGCGGGCGCACGCCACGCGGCGCGGGCGCCCGGCGGCACGCAGGCGCGTCGCGGACGGTGAGCGAAGGCACAGAAACAAGGTGGCGGCGAGCGCGGTGGCGAGCGCGATGAACCAGTCGATGAGGAAAGCCATGAAGAAACGGGAAGCAGACGGAGCGGATTGAAGCCTGCCCACTTTAGTCTCGGCACGCCTGCGATTGAATCAGACAAATCTGAAATTGAAAGGTATTTTTAATCACGAGTCGTCATTGGCCCTGTTCCACAGGCGGTATCATCGACGCTGGTCCAACCATTCAGGCCGTGCGGCGCACGGCCGGAGATTGCTGATGAAGATGAAGACTTGGCCGGCGCGTCGCGTGCCCGGGTCCGTGCTGGCGGCCGCGGCCGTCGGTGCGGTGCTGTTGCTCGCAGGCTGCGAGAAATCCGGCACGCCGGCCACGCAACCCGATACGGCCGCCAGCGCGGCCGCCGATGCCGCGAACAACGCGGCCAAGGCGCTCGACCAGGTGGCGAGCACCGTCAACCAGCAGATCAATGCCGCGAAGGCCGGCATCGCGAGCGCGGCCTCGGCCGTGCCGCCGCTGTCGGCGAGCGGCCTCGCGTCCGCCGCGCAGGCGCAGATCGATGCGGCCGCTTCCGCCGTCGTCGCACACGCGGCATCGGAAGCGGGCGCGAAGATGGCGGAAGCCGGCAAGAAGCTGCAGCAGTGGAGCCAGCAGAACGCGTCGGGTGCGAAGCCGGCCAGCGGCGAGTGAAGGCCCTTGCGGAATCCGCAATATGTAATTATGATGGTTACACATCGTCGCCGGCTGCCGTTCGAGCCGGCGTCACCGAGAGAGTGAGGAATGAATACCAGCAGCCGGTTCGCGTTTGCCGTTCATGTGCTTGCGTTGCTGTCGATGCAGGAAGGTGCGCCGCTGTCGTCCGACATCATCGCGGGTAGCGTGAACACGAATCCGGCGCTGATTCGCCGTCTGCTGTCGATGCTGGCGGCCGCGGGGCTGACCACGTCGCAGCTCGGCGCGGGCGGCGGCGCGCTGCTGGCGCGCGAGCCCGGCGAGATCACGTTGCTCGACGTGTATCGCGCGGTCGACGATGCGCAACTGTTCGCGCTGCATCGCGAGGCGCCGAATCCCGCGTGTCTCGTCGGGCGGCACATTCAGGGCGTGCTGATCGACTATATCGGCGACGCGCAGCGCGCGATGGAAGCATCGCTTGCCACGCGCACGCTCGCGGACGTCACGGCCGACGTGCTCGAATCGGAGCAGCGCAGCCGGCCGGCGGGAAGCGCCGGCGGGTGATCGCGGGCAATGGATGATGCCGGGCAGGAGGCCGGGTGACGCGCATGCGCGGCGGCCGGCACGACGGAGTGTTGCTCCGTTTTTTTTTCGGTCTGATATGTAATCGCTGTAGTTGCTTTTTATTTCTGGAGAATCGACATGACGCAACGTACCTTGAACATCGCACTGTTCGGCGCCACCGGGATGATCGGCTCGCGCATCGCCGCGGAAGCCGTGCGCCGCGGCCATCGCGTGACGGCGCTGTCGCGCCATCCGGGCGCGGCCGGCGACGGCATCACGGCGAAGGCTGCCGACCTATTCGATGCGGCCAGCATCGCGGCCGCGCTGCCGGGCCACGACGTCGTCGCGAGCGCGTACAGCCCGAAGCAGGACGATCCCGCGAAGATCGTCGCCGCGGCGAAGGCGCTGGTGGAAAGCACGCGCCAGGCGGGCCTGAAGCGGCTCGTGGTGGTGGGGGGCGCCGGTTCGCTCGAAGTTGCGCCGGGCAAGCAGCTGGTCGACACCGAAGGTTTCCCGGACGCGTACAAGGCGGTCGCGCTCGCGCACCGCGATGCGCTCGATTATCTTGAAACGGTCGGCGATCTCGACTGGACGTTCTTCGCGCCGGCGGCCCTGATCGCGCCCGGCGAGCGCACCGGCACGTTCCGCACGGGCGTGGGCAAGCTGATCGTGGACGCAGAGGGCAACAGCAGGATCTCGGCCGAAGACTATGCGGTCGCGTTCGTGGATGCGCTCGAGCAACACGGCTTCGTGCGCGAGATCGCGACGGTCGCGTATTGAGCGGTCTCACGGCGAGGCGGCGCGCAGGTGCCGTATTCGTCGTGAGCGGCTGGCCAGGCAGCGCAGCCGCAACGACTTCAGGCGATTCCACCTCGACGGGTGGAATCGCCTGTTTCGTCTGGTGTGCCGATGATCGATGGGCCGCTGCGCACGGGATCGTGCGTGATGCGGATTCTTCCCGGCCTGATTGGTATTTATCCCGGTCGACGCCGCGCAACGGTTTCCATATTGTTCCCCGTCATGCAGGTTGCATAGAAAAAATTTCTATCTACGAGGGACTGGGTAAATGGATGCCATCGATCGCAAACTGCTTGAGCTGTTGCAGGCAGATGCCACCTTGCCGATCGCGGAGCTCGCGCAGCGCGTGAACCTGTCGCAGACGCCCTGCTGGAAGCGCGTGCAGCGGCTCAAGGAAACCGGCGCGATCCGTGCGCAGGTCGCGCTGTGCGATCCGCGCAAGCTCGGTGTCGGCACGACCGTATTCGTCGCGATTCGCACGAACCAGCACACCGAGGAGTGGGCGCAGCGCTTCACGCAGGCCGTGCGCGACATGCCGGAAGTCGTCGAGGTCTATCGGATGAGCGGCGAGACCGACTATCTGTTGCGGGTCGTGGTGGCCGGCATCGACGATTACGATCGCGTGTACAAGCAACTGATCCGCGCGGTGCCGCTGTTCGACGTGAGCTCGTCGTTCGCGATGGAGCAGATCAAGTATTCGACCGCGCTGCCGGTGCGCGATCTGTCCGAGCCGGCTTAGCGCGCGGGACGGCAACGGATCGCGTTGGTGCGCACGGATGTGACGTGTGTGCGCCGCCAACGCGCGCCGTTGTCGCCCGGTCAGCGGCCGCGCGACAGCGCGCGTGCGCGTTCGTCTGCCAGCGCGTCGCGGCGCACGAACTCCGCGACGAACGGACTGGCCGGATGGTGGTGCAGCGCGTACGGCGTGTCCCATTGCGCGAGCTGGCCATCCTTCATCACGCCGATCCGGTCGGCGATCGCGAACGCTTCCGCCTGATTGTGCGTGACGAGGATCGCGGTGTGACCCGTGCGCTTCAGGATGTCGCGCAGCTCGAACGCGAGCCGCTCCCGTGTATCGACGTCCAGATTCGAGAATGGCTCGTCGAGCAGCAGCAGCTCCGGTGACGGCGCGAGCGCACGGGCGAGGGCGACGCGCTGCTGCTGGCCGCCCGACAGTTCGTGTGGATACGCGTTGCCGGAAGTGGCGAGCCCGACCAGCTCGAGCATGTCCGCGACACGCGCGCGCCGCTCGGCCTTCGGCATGAGCCGCAGGCCGAATGCGACGTTGTCGGCCGCACTCAGGTGCGGGAACAGCGCATAGTCCTGGAACATCATCCCGATGCGCCGCCGCTCGGGCGGCACGTCGAGCGACGGCGCCGCAACGGGCGTGCCGTCCAGCACGATGCGTCCCATGCGTACGGGCTCGAAGCCCGCGATCGCGCGCAGCACGGTGGTCTTGCCGCAGCCCGATGCGCCGAGCAGGCAGCCGATATCGCCGCGCGGCAGCGCGAGGCTCAGCCCGTCGACCACCGTGCGGCGGCCGTGCGGCGTGTCATAGGCGACGCAGAGGTCGTCGAGTTCGAGCAGGTTCACGGTGTCAGGCTCCGATCTTGTGGCGGGTGCGCGCGAGCAGGATCACGGGCACGAGCCCGGCCAGCACGATTGCGAGCGCGGCGACCGCGCCTTCCTCATAGGTGCCGCGCGCGGCCTCCGCATACAGCCAGGTCGCGAGCGTGTCGAAATTCAGCGGGCGCAGCAGCAGTGTCGCCGGCAGCTCCTTCATCGCGTCGACGAAGACGAGCAGTGCGCTCGTCGTGAGCGCGGGCCGCAGCAGCGGCAGGTGCACGCGGCGCAGCGTGCCGCCGGCCGTCTCGCCTAGCGAGCGCGCGGCGTGTTCGAGCGACGGCGGAATGCGCGCGAGGCCGGCTTCGATGCTGCCGGCCGAGATCGCGAGAAAGCGGACGGTGTAGGCGATCACGAGCGCGGCCGCCGACCCCATCAGCAGCAGCCCGTCACGGCCCAGCGCCGCGCCGAGCAGCCGGTCGGCCGCCGCGAACGGGATCAGCAGGCCGATCGCGAGCACGGTGCCCGGCACCGCGTAGCCGAGGCTCGCGATTCGCGCGCACACGCGGGCCGGGCCCGCACGCGCGCTGTCGCGCTGCGCGCGCGCCGCCCACGAGACAACGAGCCCGCATGCGAGTGTCGCGACGGTTGCGGCGGCGGCGATCGTCAGCGTGTTCGCGAGGCCGGTCATCAATTGAGCGGATACGCCGCCGACGAGATGCAGCCGCTTGCCGGTCTCGACCGCGAGGTATGCGGCCGGCGCGCCGAAGCCGAGCAGCACCGGTAGCCAGCCGAGCGCGGCGGCGCTCCACGCGGCCGCGCCCGTCAGCTTGCGCGGTGCGACCGGACGCATGCGTCGGCCGTGCGCGTAGCGCTGGCGACGGCGCCCGTAACGTTCGAGCACGATCATGCCGACGACGATCGCGAGCATCGCGAGCGCGATCTGCGCGGCGCCGGCGAGATCGGAGCGCGTGATCCACGTCGTGTAGACCGACACGGTGAGCGTCTGCACACCGAGGAATTCCGATGCGCCGATGTCGTTCAGCGTTTCGAGCAGCGCAAGGCTCACGCCGACGGCGATCGCGGGCCGGGCGAGCGGCACGACGACGCGCCAGAACGTCGCGATGCGTCCCGCGCCGAGCGTGCGCGCGGCTTCGAGAAGACTCGCGGACTGCGTGACGAACATTGCGCGCGTGCTCAGGTACACGTACGGATACAGTACGAAGCCGAGCACGAAGATCGCACCGGGCAGCGAGCGCAGGTCGGGCAGACGGAACTGGCGCGGGCTGTCGAAGCCGAGCAGCCAGCGGATCGCGCCCTGCACGGGACCGATCGGGTGGAGCAGGTCGAGATAGGCGAATGCGACGATATAGGTGGGCACCGCGAGCGGCAGCAGCAGCGCCCAGGTCAGCATCCGGCGGCCGGGAAAATCGTACGCGGTGACGAGCCAAGCGCAGCCGGTGCCGACCACCGTGACGATCGCGCCGACGCCCGCGAGCAACAGCAGCGTGTTGACGAGCGCCTGCGGCAGCACGAACTCGGCGAGATGCTTCCAGTGTGCGAGATCGGCGCCGAACGCGGCGGCGACCAGCACCGCGAGCGGCGCCGCGACCGCCGCCGCGATCGCGACGGCCGCGCCCAGCCAGAGGCCGCCCGCGCGCGAACGGAGCGGCCGGCGGCGCGTGCGGACGAACGTTGCGTCAGTTGTCAAAGCCGACCTTGTCGACGAGCTGGCTGGCCGCCTTGCGGTGCTTCGCGATGTCGGTCAGCGGAAGCGGGTCGACCTTCAGCGTGCCGAAGCTCGCGATCACCGGATCGAGCTTCACGTTCGCGCGCACCGGATATTCGTAGTTCGCCTGCGCATACAGCGCCTGCGCTTCCGGCGACACGAGGTACTCGAGCAGCTTCACCGCGTTGGCCTTGTGCGGCGCGTGCTTCGCGACCGTCGCGCCGCTGATGTTCACGTGCGTGCCGCCGCTCTTCGCGTTCGCGAACGTCGGCCGCACGACCTTGATCGCGTCGCCCCACTTGCGCGCATCGGTGCCCGGCTCTGCGTTCTTCATGTGACCGACGTAGTACGCGTTGGCAAGGCCGACGTCGCAGATGCCGCCGAGAATGTCGCGCGCGACGTCGCGGTCGCCGCCCGTCGCCTTGCGGGCGAGGTTCGCCTTCACGCCGCGCAGCCACTTCTCGGTCGCGGCTTCGCCGTCGTGCGCGATCATCGCCGCGACGAGTGCCGTGTTGTACGGATGCTGCCCCGAGCGGATGCAGACCTTGCCCTTCCATTTCGGATCGGCGAGATCCTCGTAGCGGAACGCGTCGACCTTCAGATCCTTCTCCACGTACAGCACGCGATCGCGCAGCGACAGCGCGTACCAGTCACCCTGCGCGCCGCGCAGGTTCGCGGGAATCGCATCGTCGAGCACCTTCGAGCGCACCGGCTGCGCGAGCCCGCCGTCGACAAGGTCGAGCAGGTTGCCGATGTCGACCGTCATCAGGACGTCGGCCGGCGACTGCGCGCCTTCCGCCTTCACGCGCTCGAGCAGGCCGTCCTTCACGAACACCGTGTTGACCTTGACGCCGCTCTGTTTCGTGAACGCGTCGATCAGCGGCTGGATCAGCTTCGGTTCGCGAGTGGTGTACAGGCTCACTTCCTCGGCCGCGTGGGCGAGTGGCGCGAATGCGGCGGCGGCAAGGGCGAGGGCGCCGGCGAGCGGCAGCAGGCGGGTGCGCGGGTTCGACATGAAGACTCCGATGAGGCAGGCGGACGAAGAAGCGTTCCGGGGCGTGCCTGCCGCCCGAGCAACCCGAAACATTACAAAACGAAAGATTTCGGATTCTAGATCGGAATGGGAATGATTATCAAATGAAAGGTTGCGGAAAGCAGGGAGGAAGGTGGGAGGAGGGGGCGCTACCGGGGCGTCGCAGCGCGTGCGCAAGCGCGTAGAATGCCCGCTTCAACGAAATCGACGGAGCCGTACCGATCATGAACGATCAGCGCAAGAAGAACCCTGTCCGCAACGTGAGCATCCTGATCGTCGTGGCCGTGCTGCTCGTGATCGGGACGATCATGTATAACGCGATCTCGCAGAAGCACGCGTACGACGAGGCCCATCCGGCCGAGGCCGCGAGCGCCGCGTCGCACTGACGCCGGCGCGGATGCGCATGATCGCTGGGCAGCCCGGTCGGGCCGCCAGCGATGCGCAGGAACGGCAGGAAGCGTGGAAGTGGTGCGCGGCGCGAGGCATCGCGCCGGGACGGGCGTGGGCGCCGAAGCCGGCGCGCCGCGTGGCAGGGTCAGCCGTGCGTCAACGTGACGCAGGCGCAAATTTCGGGCGGATTCGTGCGTAGAACAAGACCGCGAGCAGCACGAGCCATGCCGCGCCGACGTAGAGCGCGACGCGCGTATCTTCGAACCAGCCGAGCATCACGATCACGAAAGCCATGAACGCGATCGTCAGCGCGGGTGCGACCGGCCACAGCGGCACCTTGAACTTCAGCGCCGCGACTTCCGCGCTCGACAGGCGACGGCGCATCGCGACCTGCGACAGCAGGATCATCAGCCACACCCACACGGTCGCGAACGTCGCGATCGCGGCCACCACCAGGAACACGTCCTTCGGCATCAGGTAGTTGAGCACCACGCCGATCAGCAGCGCGCCGGCCATCACGAGCACGGTGACCCATGGCACGCCGTGCCGCGACGTCTTCATCAGCACGCGCGGCGCCTGGCCCTGCCGTGCCATCCCGAACATCATCCGGCCCGCGCCGAAGATGTCGCTGTTGATCGCCGAGATCGCCGCGCTGATCACCACGAGGTTGAGAATGGTCGCGGCCGACTTCACGCCGAGCGCCGAGAAGATCTGCACGAACGGGCTGCCGTCGCTGCCGACGCCGGTCCACGGGCTGATCGACATCAGCACGACCATCGTCAGCACGTAGAACAACAGGATGCGCGCCGGCACCGCGTTGATGGCGCGCGGAATCACGCGCTCCGGATCCTTGGCCTCGCCGGCGCTCATCCCGATCACCTCGATGCCGCCGTACGCGAAGATCACGACCGACAGCGACGCGATCAACCCGCCGATCCCGTTCGGGAAGAAGCCGCCATGGTTCCACAGGTTCGCGAACGTCGGCACGTCGGCCGAATGGCCGAAATGCATGCCGGTCAGCAGGATCGCAACGCCGCCGCCGATCATCGCGACGATCGCGCCGACCTTGATGAGCGACAGCCAGAATTCGAGCTCGCCGAACACCTTCACATGGCACAGGTTCAGCCCGCAGATGACCGCGACGACGCCGAGCACCCAGATCCATTGAGGGACATCCGGAAACCAGAAGCCCATGTAGATGCCGAACGCGGTGATGTCGGCGATCGCGACGATCACCATTTCAAGCGTGTAGGTCCAGCCGGTGACGAAGCCCGCGAATGGGCCGAGGTTTTCGGTCGCATAGTGGCCGAACGAGCCGGCGACGGGCTCGCGCACGGCCATCTCGCCGAGCGCGCGCATCACCATGTAGACAGCCGCGCCGCCCAGGATGTAGGCCAGGATCACCGCCGGGCCCGCGAGCTGGATCGCGGACGCCGAGCCGTAGAACAGGCCGGTGCCGATCGCCGAGCCCAGTGCGAGAAAGCGGATGTGCCGCGCGCTCAGATGGCGCTGCAAGTTCTTCATTGAGTCTCCGAAATCGTTATGCGACAGACCGGGTGAGCGTGGCCGGCCCGGCTGGTTCGAGTTGTATATACAACTTAAGCGTGCCGGCATGATAACAAGCCGGGCCATGTGACCGGAATCGGGTATTCCCTGACTGGCGCAACCGGCGCAATCGAAGGTGGGGCCATCGCGCAGCGGGCGCGTGGGCCGTAAGGGGCGTGCGGACCATGCTTCGGGAGGGTATTGCGGGAGCGTGGGAGCGCTGCCGGCCGGCCCGCTTGTGTGCGCGGGCGGCCGGTGGCGCAACGACGTCATGGCGTCATGGCGTCATGCGGGCAGGCGGATGACGCTCGCGTCCTTGCGGATCAGCTGCGACGACGCGAGCATCTGCTTGCACTGGTGCGCGAGCACCTTCAGGTCGTGCGTGAGCTCGGCGCCGACCGCGTCGGATTTTTCCGCGGACACGACCATCGCGTCGAGGTCGCGGGTGATCTGCTTCGTCGCATCGAGCTGGTCGGCCGGCGGCGGCTCGCCGGCTTCTGCCTTCTCGAGGTTCTCGAGCACGGCGGACAGGCCGCGGCGCAACGCATCGTCGTGGACGATGTTCTCGTCGGCCGCGCATGCGCTCCGGATCAGTGGCGCGGCGGCGGTGATCTGTGCGCCGAGCACGTGGGTCTGCACGAGCAGGTCGTTCAGCTCCGGCACGAAGCGCTGGTGCGCCTTCGGCTCGATCATCATCCGCTGGAACGCCTGGCCGAGGTTCGCGAACGCGATGTGCACGTCCTTGCGCGCGAGGCGGTAGCGGTAGTCGTCGTCGAGCGCGGTGGCCGGCGTCTCGATTGCCGCCGCGACGACCGGCACGACCGCCGCGCCGTCGGCGGCCGGCACGGGCGGTGGCGACACGCCGCGCCCGGCGCGCCACACTGCCTCGAAATACCTGCGTGTCGAGGTCAGCATGTCGGTGACGAGCTTGCCCATCAGCCGGTATTCCCAGTACGGGAACAGGCGGCTCGCCGCGATCGCGATCATGCAGCCGACCACCGTGTCGATCGCGCGCTCGCCGATGATCCGCATGCTGCCCGGCGCGAGCAGGTGGAACATCAGCAGCACGTAAGACGACGTGAACACGACGCTCGCCGCGTAGTTGAACAGCAGCAGGCTGTAGCTCATCACCATCGACCCGAACATGATTGCGATCAGCAGGTGCGGTTCCTTGACCGTGTAGATCAGCGCGATGCTCGCCGCGCAGCCGATCAGCGTGCCGACGATACGCTGAGCGTTGCGCTGCTTGGTGAGCGAGTAGCCGGGCTTCAGGATGATGATGGTCGTCATCACGATCCAGTAGGCATTCGTGAGCGGCAGCAGCCGGCCGAGCCAGAAGCCGACCGCGACCGCGATCGTCACGCGCAGCGCGTGGCGAAAGCTCGGCGAGCGCATGTTCAGGTTCGAGAAGATCAGGAGCGGCGACATCCGGCGCCGCTGCAGGAAGCGCGTGAGCGCCTTGTCGATCTTCAGTTCGGTCTGCTGCGGATCGGCATGGCCCGACAGGTTGCGGCGCATCCGGTCGATCAGGCGCGTCGCGCTCCAGATGCGCCGGAACGTCGCGAGCACGGCTGCGTAGGCTTCCGCGTTGGTGGCCGGGAAGTTCTTCTTGCGCATCAGCTCGATCTCGTACTCGATCGCGCGCAGTTCGGCCTTCACGCTGATCCGCGAATGCGGCGCCCGATTCTCGAGCACCGCGAGGCCGATTTCCTCGAGGTCGCGGGCCGCCTTGTGGATCAGGTCGCGATAGAAAATGATCAGGTCGGAGCCGCCGAACGTGTTGCGCACGAGCGGGTAGTCGGTGTGCGCGCCGACGAACAGCTCGTGCAGGTCGACGCTGTTGATGAACAGGTTGTACATCATCGTGCGGCCGGGGTCGAGCTTGCCGCGGCGCAGCTTCGGCAGGTTGCGCAGCACGATGTCGCGCGCGGTTTCCTGGGTTTCGACCGCGGTGATCTGCTTCGCGACGAGATTGCGATAGCACTCGTCGAGATCGGCATCGAGATCGTAGAACTGCGCACGCGCGAGCAGGTAGTCGGCACATGCGAACAGGCTTTCGGCGAGCGCCTGCTGTTCGATCCGGCGCGCCTGCCATTGCGACACGAGCGTCGCCCAGTACGTGTACCAGAGACCGCCGGCGAGAATCCAGCCGGCATTGACGAACGCTTGCAGCGGCGTGAAATTCTCCTCGAGCGTCATCACCATCATGAACAGCGTCGCGAAGCTGATCTGCGGCCAGCGGTTGCCGTAGACGACGATCAGCGACAGCACGAACGTGAGCGGCACGATCGTCAGCCACAGCGCGAAGATGTTCGGCGTGGCGAGGCCGGTCGCGAGCGCGGCCAGGAAGCCGATCACGCTGCACGCGAGCATTTCGTTGTGCTTGTACTTCAGCGGGCCCGGCATGTCGACGACGCACGCGCCGAGCGCACCGGTCGAGATCGTGAAGCCGAGCTCCCGGTTGTGAAACACGATCAGGCACAGCACGGCCGGCAGCGATACGCCGACAGCGATCCGCAGGCCGCCGAAAAAGTACTGGCTGTAGAAAAACTTTCTGATTTCGACCGAATAGCGCATCGATGAGCTGAATGACAGACGAAGACGCCCGGAGCGGCGTATTGACTGGCGACGAGTCTATCGTATTTCGCGGTCCGCAAAACCTGGCCTTTCGGACGAGGTTCGCCGCGACGGTCCTTTTGCTATCCTTGGTGCTCCCGTTCGCACGGCCTGGCCCGCGCGAGGCTCCGACACTCGCTTCATGCTCCATCTCTTCTATTCGAACCGTCACGAAACGCTGGCCGACGCGCTGCTCGACGACCTGGCCGCGTTCCCGGCCCGCAACGGCCCGTGGGCGCCGCAACAGGTCATCGTACCGAGCGCGGCGCTGCGCCGCCGTCTGGAACTCGACATCGCCGCGCGCCACGGCGTGTGCGCGAACGTCGAGTTCACGTATCTCGCGCAATGGCTGTGGGCACAGATCGGCCGCGTGCTGACGGTGCCCGCGCGCTCGCCGTTCGCACCCGATCGCCTCGTGTGGCGCTGCTACCGGCTGTTCGCGCAGGGCGCGGGCAGCGCGCCGTGGCTCGCGTCGCCGCGGCTGGCTGCGTATCTGTCCGCGTCCGACGACGCGATGCGCTACGAGCTCGCGCAGCGCGTCGCGGCCGTGCTCGATCATTACCTGACCTATCGGCCCGAATGGCTGGCCGCATGGCAGGCCGGCGAGTCGGTGCTCGCGGGCGACGCCGCGCCGCGCGGAATCAGCGATGCCGCACGGGACGACGAGCACTGGCAGGCGGCGCTGTGGCGCGCGCTGCTCGCGGAGCTGAGCGACAGCGGCACGCCACCCGCGCATCGCTTCCTCGTGGAGGCGCGCAACCTCGATCTCGAAACCGTCGCGCGTGCCGACTGGCCGGAATCGGTCAACGTGTTCGCGCTGCCGACAATGCCGCCGCTGCACGTCGCGCTGCTGCGCGAGCTGTCGCGCTGGATCGACGTGCGCGTCTATGCGCTCAATCCGTGCCGCGAATTCTGGTTCGACATCGTCACCGCCGCGCATGCCGAAGCGCTCGATGCGGCCGGCCGGCTCGACTATCAGGAAGTCGGCCATCCGCTGCTCGCGGAGTGGGGCCGGCAGACGCAGGCGCAGCTGCACATGCTGCACGAACTGACTGAAAGCGCCGCGTCAGGCGATGCGTCGCGTTTCATCGGGAATCCCGCGCCGACCTGGCTCGCGCGCGTGCAGAACGCCATCCTCGACCTGCAACCGGAGGCCGAGCTCGGCGAAGCGCCGGCCGAGCGCGGGATCGAGGTACACGTGTGCCACAGCCTCGCGCGCCAGCTCGAGGTGCTGCATGACCGCCTGCTCGCGTGGTTCGATGCGGACGCGACGCTGCAGCCGTCCGATGTGCTCGTGGCGGTCGCCGATCTCGCGGCGGCCGGGCCACTGATCGATGCCGTGTTCGGCACGGCGGGCGCCGGCGGCGCGCGCGTGCCTTACCGGATCACCGGCCTGCCGCCGTCGCAGGCGAACCCGGTGGCGCGCGTGCTGCTCGAATGGCTCGCGTTGCCGGATCGGCAGGTCGGCGCGCCTGAGTTGGTCGAATGGCTGCGCGTCGACGCGGTGGCGGCCCGTTACGGCATTGACGCAGCCGCGCTCGAGACGGTTCAGACCTGGCTCGCGGCCGCAGGCGCGCGGCGCGGGCTGTCGCCGACGGTGAGCGACGATGCGGCGGTGCCTGCGCCGCGCCATACGTTTTCCGATGCGCTCGCGCGGCTCTTCCTCGGCTATGCGATGCCGGAAGGCGCGGCACCGGTCGGCGCGTGGCTGCCGATCGAGGCGGCGACCGGCAGCGAGGCCGAACTGCTCGGCCGGCTCGCGCGCTTCACGGACGATCTCGACGGCTTCTCGCGACGGCTCGCCGACGCGCACACGCCGCGCGCCTGGAGCGAACTGTTCGCCGACACGCTCGCGCGGTTCTTCGACTCCGGTGCCGCATATGCCGATGCGCTGTCGGGCGTGCGCGACGCGCTCGACGCGATGCTCGCCGCGATGAAGGAAGGCGCGCCCGACGAAGCCTTGCCCGCGGCCGTCGTACGCGCGGGGCTGGCAACCGCGCTCGACGATCCGGCGCGCGGCGGGGTGCCGTGGGGCGGCGTCACGTTCTCGTCGCTGACGAGCCTGCGCGGGCTGCCATACCGCGTCGTGTGCCTGCTCGGCATGGACGACGGTGTGCTGCCGAGCCTCGCTCGCGCGGACGAGTTCGATCTGATGGCCGTGTTGCCGAAGCTCGGCGACCGGCAGCGCCGCGATGACGAACGCAACCTGTTCCTCGACCTGCTGCTCGCCGCGCGCGATCGGCTGCTGATTGCCTATACGGGGCGCAGCATTCGCGACAACGCGCCGTTGCCGCCCGCGGCGCTCGTCGACGAATTGCTCGACCATCTCGCGCTCGTCACGGCCGGCGCGGACGCCCCGCCGGACGCCGTCGATGCCGCGCGGCGCGCGTTCATCGTCGAACATCCGCTGCAACCGTTCGCGGCCGAGTATTTCCGGCCCGGCAGCGAACTGGCTTCGTACGACGCCGAGCGCGCGACGCTCGCGGCACTGCTGGCCGCCGAATCCGCACGCGATGCCACGCGCGAGCAGCCGTTCTTCGCGCAACCGCTGCCGGCCGAGCCGGTCGAACCCGTCGCGTTCAGCGAATTCGAACGGTTCTGGCGGCATCCGGCCCGCGCGCTGCTGCGCGCGCGGCTCGGCATCGTGCTTTCCGACGCGCAGGCCGAACTGCTCGATACGGAGCCGTTCGCACTCGACTTCGCGGGCAGCGACGCGCTCGCCGAGCGCGTGCTGCCGCTTCTGATCGAATCGGATGAAGGCGGCGTGCACGATCACGCGCTGCGCATCGCCGACGCCAGCCCGGAACTGCCGGGCGGCGCGACAGGCGCCGTCTGGCGCGACCAGGCGCTCGGCTCGATGACGCAGCTTGCGTCGAACGTGCGGCGTGCGCTGGCCGACGGCATGGAACGGCGGCCATTCACGCTCGCGATCGCGCCTGCATGGCCCGACACCGAACAGGCGCTGTTCGGTGCCGACGACGCGATGCTGTCGGGCGATGCGGTGAGTGCGCCGCTCGAGTTGCACGGCACGCTGAATCGCCTGACGCCGGCGGGCCAGATCATCTATCGCTATGCACGGCCGAGCGCGCGCGACTACCTGTCCGCGTGGCTCGCGCACCTTGTCTACTGCGCGGTGGCGCCCGACGGTCCGCGCCGCACGCTGTGGTTCGGCAGCGGCGGCGCGTTCGAACTCACGCCGGTCGCGGCACCGCTCGAGCGCCTCGCGCCGCTCGCCGCGCTGTTTCGCGCGGGGCGGCGCATGCCGCTTCGGTTCTTCCCGCGCAGTGCGTGGGCGTGCGTTTCCGACGGCGAGGCGAAGGCCGCGAGCGTCTGGATCAACGAGCGCGTGGTGAGCGAAGCCGACGATCCGGCGATCGCGATCGCGTGGCGCGGCGCGCATCCGTCGCTCGACGAGCCGTTCGGCACACTCGCGCGGCTCGTGTTCGAGCCGATGCTGGAACATCTGAAGGAGGTCGCATGAGCGCCGCATCCCAGCCGCAGGCGGCGCTCGAACTCGACGTGTTCGCGTGTCCGCTCGACGGCGTCAACCAGATCGAGGCGTCGGCCGGCACCGGCAAGACGTGGAACATTTGCGCGCTTTACGTGCGCCTGCTGCTGGAGAAGGATCTCGGCGCGGACGAAATCCTCGTCGTGACCTTCACGAAGGCGGCGACGGCCGAACTGCACGAGCGGATCCGCGGGCGGCTGGCGCAACTCGCGCATGCGCTCGATACCGGTGACGACGGCGGCGATCCGTTCGTCGCGCGCCTGCTCGAGACGACGCTCGGCGAAGCCGGCGCGCTCGACCCCGAGACTGCCGCGAAGCGGATCCGGCGTGCGCTGCGCTCATTCGACCAAGCGGCGATTCACACGATCCACGCGTTCTGCCAGCGCGCGCTGCAGGAGGCGCCGTTCGCAGCTGCGATGCCGTTCGCGTTCGAGATGCAGGCCGACGACGCGGCGCTGCGCTTCGAGCTCGCGGCGGACTTCTGGCGCACGCGCGTCGAGCCGATGGCCGCGCGCTGGCCCGGCTTCGCGACGTGGCTCGTCGAATCGGGCGCGGGCCCGGCCGCGCTCGACGCCCAGCTCGCGCGGCGGCTGAAGAAGCCGCTCGCCGCGCTGCGCTGGGACGGCGTCGTCGAACCGGACGCATCGGCGGAGGCCGCTGCCGTCGAATGCTTCGCGGAGGCCGCGCGGATGTGGGCCGACGAGCGGGATGCGATCGACGCGTTGCTGCGCACCGCGCAGCCCGTGCTCAATCAGCGTTCGCACAAGCCCGACGCGGTTGCCGATGCGCTCGGCGCGTGGTCCGCGCATTTCGCGCAAGGCAACGCGGCTGCCGCGATACCGAGGGCGGCGCTCAAGCTCACGCGCACCGCGCTCACGAAGGCGACGAAAAAGGGCGGTGCGACCCCCGAACACCCGTTCTTCGACGTGGCCGACGCGCTCGACGCGGCGGTGGCCGCCGCCGAGGCCGCGCAGCGCGCGCGCTGGCTCGCGCTGGTCGCCGACTGGCTCGACACCGCGCCGGGCGAACTGGCCGAACGCAAGCGTACGCGCCGCGTCGTGTCGTTCGACGATCTGCTTGCGAACCTGTATCACGCGTCGCACGCGCATCCGTGGCTCGCCGAGACGCTGCGCGCGCGCTATCCGGCCGCGCTGATCGACGAATTCCAGGATACGGACCCGCTGCAGTTCGCGATCTTCAACAGGATCTTCGCGCCGGGCGGGCCGCTCTTTCTCGTCGGTGATCCGAAGCAAGCCATTTACAGTTTCCGCGCGGCGGATCTGCATACGTATCTCGCCGCGCGGGCAAGTGCGAGCGCGTGCTACACGCTCGCGGTCAACCAGCGCTCGACACCGGCGGTCGTCGATGCGTGCAATCGCTTCTTCATGTCGAACCCGCGTGCGTTCGTGCTCGACGGGCTCGACTATTACGCGGTGCGCGCCGGCACGCGCGTGCGCGCTCCGTTCGTCGACGGAACCGATCCGGGCCCATCCGGCGATTTCCGTATCTGGGCACTCCCCGGCGGCGACGGCACGCTGCTCAAGCGCGACGCGCAGGCACAGGCCGCCCAGGCGTGCGCGGCCGAGATCGCCCGGCTGATGCGCGGCGCGCGCGAAGGACATGTGCGGCTCGGCGATACGCCGCTGTCGCCGGGCGACGTCGCGGTGCTGGTGCAGACGCACCGGCAGGGGAGTCTCGTGAAGCGCGTGCTCGCCGCGTGGGGCATCGGCAGCGTCGAGCTCGCGCAGGCGTCCGTGTTTTCGACCGGCGATGCGGAGCAGCTCGAGCGCGTGCTCGCGGCGATCGATGCGCCGGGCGACCTGCGGCGCTTGCGTGCGGCGCTGGCCGCCGACTGGTTCGGCCTCGATGCGGGGGCGCTGTGGCGGATGGAGCAGGGCGACGGCGATGTGTCGCGCGCAGCGGCCGACAGTGCGGACGCGATGAGCTGGGTCGAGCGCTTCTCGCGCTATCGGCTGTTGTGGCGCGAACGCGGCTTCGCGGTGATGTGGCGCACGTTCACGCGCGAGCTGCGGATCGCCGAGCGGCTGATGGCCGGCGCCGACGGCGAACGCCGCGTGACCGACATCAACCACCTGGCCGAATTGACGCAAGCGCGCGCGTCCGCGCAGCCGGGTATCGCGCCGACGCTGCGCTGGCTTGCCGCGCAACGGCTCGACGGCGGCGGCGAGGAAGCGCAGCTGCGTCTCGAATCCGATCGCAACCTCGTGCAGATCGTGACCGTGCATAAGTCGAAGGGCCTCGAATATGCGGTCGTGTTCTGTCCGTTCCTGAACGACGGGGGGCTGCGCGAGCCGCCCGCGTCGGCGCTGCCCGACGCGCGCGAGTATCACGACGATGCGGGCGACGCCGTGCTGCATTACGGGTGCGACGACGAAGCCGCCGAGCATGCCGCGCGCCAGGCGTTGCGCGAACAGGCGGCGGAACGCGCGCGGCTCGTCTACGTGGCGCTCACGCGCGCGGTCTATCGGTGCTATCTCGTCGCCGGGCCTTATCTGTCGTCGCGCTCGACCCGCGAGGCGCGGCGCAGCGTGCTGAACTGGCTCGTGGCCGGGGCCGGCCAGTCGTTCGACGCGTGGCTCGACGAGCCGCCCGACGAAGCGGCGCTCGACGCCGCGTGGCAAGCGCTCGCGGGCGGGCCCGTGAGCGTTGCACCGTTGCCGGTGCCGGCGCGCCGTGAGCGGCTGGCTGCCGGCCACGATGCATCGCAGACGCTCGCCGCACGCCATGCGACGCGCGTGCTGCGCGACGCATGGCGGATGGCGAGCTTCAGTTCGCTGACCGCGTCGATGGCGCGCGAGGAGGCGGGCGTCGCGGTCGTGCCGGACGACGATCTGCGGCCCGATCACGATGCGCTTGCCGCCGTCGCGCCGGACGGCGCGCTGGCCGTGGCCGACACCGTCGCGGTCGAGGTCGAACCGCCGGACGACGACATCCTCGTGTTTCCGCGCGGCGCGGCAGCGGGCGAGTGTCTGCACCGCCTGTTCGAACTCAGCCGGTTCACCGAGCCCGATTCGTGGCACCAGGCGGCGCTCGGCGCGCTGCATGACCGGCCAGTCGAGGCCGAGCCCGAACTCGCGACGCGCCTGCCCGCGATGATGGCGCGGCTCGTCGACAATGTCGTGCGCACGGAGCTCGTGCCGGGCATGCGGCTCGCGGATCTCGATCCCGCCAAGCGGCTCGACGAGATGGGTTTCCTGTTCCCGGCGCCGTCGCTCGAGCTGGGCGCGCTGCGCCGGCTGCTGGTCGCGCACGGCTATCCGGACGTTGCGCTGGACGCCGGCGTGCTCGCCGGTTTCATCAAGGGTTTCATCGACATGATCGTCGAACACGACGGCCGCTTCTGGATCGTCGACTGGAAGTCGAACCATCTCGGCAATACGCCGGACGCTTATGGCCCGCGTGCGCTCGACGTCGCGATGGCCAATCATGCCTATCACCTGCAGGCGCTGCTCTATACGGTTGCGCTGCATCGCTATTTGCGCGGGCGGCTGCCCGACTATGACTACGACACGCATATCGCGGGCTATCTGTACCTGTTCGTGCGTGGCGTGCGGCCGGACTGGCGCAGTGCCGGCGAACCGGCCGGCGTGCATGCGCGGCGGCCCGCGCGCGAACTCGTCGACGCGCTCGACCGGATGATGGAAGGGGGCCGCGCATGAACGTGTCCGACGATACGCTCGAATTCACCGGCGGCCTCGTCGCGCGCCTGCCCGAGCCGGCTGATTTCGGCATCGCGCTCGCGGAAGGATTCGCGCGGCGCATCGGCGACCTGTCGCGCCGCGCCGGTGCGCCGGCCGCGGCTGCGCGCTGGGCGGCGCGTGCCGCGTTTGCGGCGAGCCGGGCGACTGCGGGCGGCCACGTATGCGTGTCGCTCGGCGCGCTCGCGCAGCGCTACGAGGAACCGGTCGACGACGTGCGCGCGGCGCTTGCCGCGAGCGGCGTGGTGGCGTTCGGCACGCTCGCGTGCGGCGACGAGCGGCCGCTGATCGTCGACCGGCACGACCATCTGTATCTGTCGCGATATTTCGACTACGAACGTCGGCTCGCCGATGCGCTCGTCGCGCAGGCCGGCGTCGCCGCACCGGGCGACGTGCTGTCGCCTGACCGGTTGCGCGACAGTCTCGTGCGTTACTTCGGGCCCGCGACGGGCGAAGTGGACTGGCAGCGCGTCGCGGCGATCGTTGCGCTGACAGGACGCGTGACGATCGTCAGCGGCGGCCCTGGCACCGGCAAGACGACGACCGTCGTCGGCGTGCTGGCTTGTCTGCTCGACGCGCATCCGGGATTGCGCATCGCGCTGGCGGCACCCACCGGCAAGGCCGCGCAGCGGATGCAGGAAGCGCTGCACGCGCGGGCGGGCGACCTGCCGCCGGAACTTGCAGCGCGCCTGCCCGACACGTCGTACACGCTGCATCGCCTGCTGGGCGGCGGCGGGGCGGCGGGCTTTCGCCATCATCGCGACAATCCGTTGCCGTACGACCTCATCGTGGTCGACGAGGCGTCGATGATCGACGTCGCGCTCGCCGCGCATCTGCTCGACGCGCTCGCGCCGGGCGCCCGGCTCGTGATGCTCGGCGACAAGGATCAGCTTGCCGCGGTCGAAGCCGGCGCCGTGTTCGCCGAACTCAGCGCACGGCCGACGTTCACCGCCGCTGCGCGCACGCGCATCGCGGATGCGCTCGGGATCGACGAGGCGGCTTTCGTCGCGGCCTTGCCGGTGCCGGACGGCGAGGCGGCGGGGGGAGTTGCTGTTGCGGCTCAAGCGCAGGCTTCCGCGCCATTGTCGGCGAGCGCGGCGCGCAAGCCACCGGCGCGGCGCAACGTGGATACGCGCCAGGCGTCGTTGTTCGACGACGCCCCGCAGGACGAAGTGGTTTCCCCGGCTGCTTCGACGTCACCTGCACCCGCCGACCTCGATGGCGCTTCCGCAGCCACCGATCCAGCATGGATCGAAGCCGACGAACTCGCGTGGCTCGACGCGGTCGAGCTCGCGCCGCTCGATCCGGCCCATGCGGGAGGTTCGGCAACACGGGTATCGACCGCCGCAACGCGAGCCGATGACATCGCCGCCCCGTCACCCGCACCGCTCGCAGACTGCGTCGTGTGGCTCGAACGCAATTACCGCTTCGGTCTCGATTCGCCAATCGGCCGCCTGTCGCTCGCGATCCGCCGCGGCGACGTGCAGGGCGCGCTCGGCGCGTTGCCGGCTGACGATGCCGCTGCCGCGTCCTTTCACGACGACGCGGGCGAGACGCTTGCGGCGTCGACGGTCGAGCGGCTCGCGCGCCGGTTCGGTGCGTACATCGATGCGTTGCGCACGGCGTTGTCCGGGGCGCAGCCCGATCCGTTGCCTTTGTTCGATGCGCTCAACCGCTTCCGGATCCTGTGCGCGACGCGCACCGGCTCACGTGGCGCCGAGCACGTCAATGCACTGGTGGCCGCGCACGTGCGGCAAGCCGTGCGCGTGCCGCTCGCGGTCGGCGCACACTGGTTCACCGGGCGGCCGATCATGGTGACGCGCAATGACTATGCGCTCGGGCTGTTCAACGGCGACATTGGCATCGCGTTACCGGACGCGCACGGCGTGCTGCGCGTATGGTTCCGCCGCGCGGACGGCACCGCGCGCGCCGTGTCGCCCGCGGCGCTGCCGCCGCATGAAACGGCGTTCGCGCTGACCGTCCACAAGTCGCAGGGCTCCGAATTCGACGAGGCCGCGCTCGTGCTGCCGGCGTCGTTCAGCCGTGTGCTCACGCGCGAACTCGTCTACACCGCCGTCACGCGCGCGCGCACGCGCGTGCAGGTGATCGGCCCGCGGCGCGTGCTGGCGCAGGCAGTCGCGACACGCACGCAACGCGATTCGGGCCTTGCGGCCCGCGTCGACGAGGCGCTCGCGCGGCGCCGCAAGGAGACGTCGCGATGATGATCCGCTACACGCTCGATCCGGCCGAAGTCGAATGGACCGCCGTGCGCGCGCAGGGCGCCGGCGGCCAGAACGTCAACAAGGTGTCGAGCGCGATTCACCTGCGTTTCGACATCCGCGCGTCGTCGCTGCCGTCCGTCATCAAGGAACGACTTCTCGCGCTGTCCGACCAGCGCATCACGCGCGACGGCATCGTCGTGATCAAGTCACAGGAATACCGCACCCAGGAGAAAAACCGCGACGCAGCGCTCGCGCGGCTCGATGCGTTGATCGGCAGCGTCGCGTTCACGCCGCGTGCGCGGGTCGCGACACGGCCGACACGCGCATCGAAGGAGCGGCGGCTCGAACACAAGTCGCGCCGCAGCGTGGTGAAGTCCGGACGAGGGAAGGTGATCGACTGACGAAAGAACAGGCCGAGCGGCCGGCATGGCGGGCGGCGTCGTGCCGCCCCATGCGCTACCGCATCACGGTGCCCGCACTGTCGAGCACGAAGTCGACGCAGAACACGACGAGACGGTTTTGCGCGCGAATCGCGACGGCTGCCGTGTAGCAATCGCGGCCTTCGGTCAGCGAGAAGTGCGGACCCATCAGCGCGACGCGCCCCGGCGCCGCGATCGCGCGCTGGAAGTACGGTCGCCGCGACCAGTTGCTGTGCGTCTCCGGGAACAGCGGCGAGAGCCGCGTGCCGCTCGTCTGGCCGTCCTCGGGACGCGCGCCGATCGACGGCAGGAACTGTTCGCCGATCTCGTCCGTGACGAACACCCGGCGCGCGGCCGGCACCACGAATACGCGTTGCGCGGCGTCCTGTAGGCTGCCGCTCGCGGAAAATGCGGCCGCGCCGGCGAGCACGAGCCGCTCGATCGCGTCGAAGCCCGGCTGCTCGGCGATCGCTGGCGTATGCCGACGGGCGATAAAGCGTTGCCACGCGGCGTCGAGCATCGCGGGCGCCGCGGCGCTCGCGTGCGCGATCGACGCGTCGGGCTGGCCGAACTGGAAGCCCTGGACGAAATCGATATCGGCCTCCATCAGCGTCTGCAGCGCGTCGTCGCTTTCGACGCCTTCGGCGAGCACCATCGCGCCGGCCTGATGGAGCATCGATACCAGGTGATGCATGATGCGGCGATCGTCGGCCGATGCGTTCGCGCGTTCGACGAGCGTTCGATCGAGCTTGACGATATCGGGCCGTGCGCGCCACACGCGATCGAAATTCGAGAATCCGGTGCCGAAATCGTCGATCGCGATCAGGAAGTCCCGATGCTGGATCATGTCGATCGTGCGGGCGAGTGCGGCTTCATCGCGCGACGGCTGCTCGACGACTTCCAGCACGATGCGGTTCGGCGGCAGCGCGAAATGACGGCACAGCGCCTCGACGAATTCGCGCTGCACGAGGCCCGAATCGAGCACGCGCGGCGTCACGTTCAGGAACAGCCAGCCGTCGCCGATGCCTTGCGCTACGAAGTTGGCCGTATGCAGGCAGCGAGCGAGCCGGTCGAGCAGCAACGCGTCGGCGGCGGCACGCGTCCTGTCGAACAGCGCGACCGGCGAAACCAGCGCGCCGTTCTCGTCCACGACGCGCAGCAGCGCTTCATAGCCGACCACGCGCTTGTGCGTGATCGACAGCACGGGTTGAAACACGCTGCGCAGTGTCGTTTCGCGATATGTGGCGATCCAGCCGCTGGGCGTCGGCGTGAGGCGTTCGAGCAGGGAGTCGAGCGAGAGGTCGCGAGAGGGCTTCATGTCAACGATGCCCTGGGGCGATCGGGGGGCGGTATCGTGCGCGCCACGCAGAAGCCGTCGCACGCGCAGGTGGACGCGAAAGAACGTGGGGCATCGTAACCGCCTTCTGCGGATGAGTGATCCGAGTGTAACGGGAATGGTGCCGCGCGCGTATCAGGGTAACTCCAGACGCAAACGCTACACCGACCGCTGGACGTAGCATTCCGCACGGGAGCGCGACACGCAAGGCCACCGGTCGCGTATGCGGCGGCAGCGTCGCGTGTGCCGCGTGCATCGCGTGCAAAGAATGCGGGAGAGCGGCAAGGCCGGGCGGCTGCATCGGCATCAGGCCAAACTCGACATGCGCCGTCGCGCACCGATCGACGCGGGGCGCTCGAGGATCGGCAGCCGGCGCGTCGCGGGGCGCCCGCACCGGCGGGGTGCCGGCCCTGCCCGCCGCTCAGGCCGCTTCACCGCCGCGCGGCCGGAGCCCGGGAATCCGCTTGATCACGCCGGTGGCAAGCGCGGTGCCGACGAGCACGATCGCGCAGCCTTCGACCATCACGACCGATACGTGTTCGCCGAGGAACAGCGCGCCCCACAGCAGGCCGAACACCGGGATCACGAACGTCACGGTAATCGCGCGGGCCGGGCCGACATGCGCGATCAGGTAGAAGAAGATGAAATACGCGATGCCCGTGCAGGCGATGCCGAGCGCGAGCACGGCGCCCCACGCATGCGCGCCGACAGCTGCCGCGGGCCAGGTCGCGATCGCGAACGGCAGCAGCAGCACGGTCGAGCCGATCATGCTGCCGGTCGCGTTGACGAGCGGATCGACGCCGCTGAGCGTGCGCTTCGTGTAGTTGGCCGCGATGCCGTACAGCAGCGTCGCGCCGAGCGCGGCGGCGGCGGCGAGCGCGGTCGCGTTGGCGCCGGTGCTGCCGTGCGCGTTCGCGATCTGATCCCACACGAGCGTGAGGACGCCGGCAAAGCCGATCACGAGGCCGAGCGCGCGCGGCAGCGACAGCTTCTCCTTCAGCCAAAGATAGGCGACGAGCGCGCCCCACAGCGGCGTCGTCGCATTGATCACCGACGTCACGCCGGCCGACAGCGTCAGTTCGGCGAATGCGAACAGGCAGAACGGGATGCCCGAGTTCAGCGCGCCAACGACGAACAATGGCCACGCGCGACGGCGTAGCTGCGCGCCGAGCTCGGCGGGCTTGAAGCGCGTCAGCGCGAAGCCTGCGAGAAACAGCGCGCCGATTCCCACGCGCAACGCCATCAGCGGCGCGACACCGAAGTCGGCGACGCCGATCCGGATGAACAGGAACGACGCGCCCCACAGGGCAGCGAGGACGGTCAGCAAAAAGGCGTTCTTGGGTGACATCGAGCGTGGCGGGCGAGGGGACGGGATGCGAAGAATCTTACACCGCGTTCCTGTGCCATCGTTTCACGATCGGATGAAATGGCAAGAATCGGGAAATCCGCTCGCCCCCGACGCGAACCGGCCGGACGGCCGGGGCGGCCGTTCAATGATGGCGCCAGCCACGGCGTCCACCGAAGCCGAAATTGAGCGACACCGCGGGGCCCCAGTAGCCGCCCCAGGCCGGGGCATAGGCGGGGGCCGGATAGTAGTACGCGGGGCCTGGATCGACATAGACGGGCGCGGGCTGCACCGGCGCCGCCGCGTAATAGCCGGACGGATAGTAGCCGTAAGGGTAATAACAGCCGGCGAGCGTCGTGCACGCGAGCGCCGCGGCGACGAGGGTCCTGTTCATGATGTCTCTCCGGCGGAGCCGGCAATCGGCGGATGCTTAAGCTTAGGCCGCTCGTCGATGACAAGGTGCGCTAAACGGTAACGGATCATTTCCGGGCCGCTGCGGCGTGTTGAGGCGCCGCATGTGAAAAACGGCGCTTCCGCCGTGCGGAAACGCCGTCAGGCCGGAACGTGCTGCGCGTCGCGCAGCAGCCGGGTAAGCCGGCCGGCTTATTTGCCGACCTGGTTGCCGATGATGCCGCCGGCTGCCGCGCCGCCCAGCGTCGACAGCGCGTTGCCGCCGATCGCCGCGCCGGCGACGCCGCCGACACCCGCACCAATCGCGGTATCGCGCTGACGTCGTGTCATCGAATCGCAGGCCGAGAGGCTGGCCACCGTCGCGACGAGCAGCGCGCATACCCCAAAACGCCGAATCGAATGGTTCATGATCGTTGTCCTTGTGGTAGTGAACGGAGGTCGCGCGACCGCCTGACGGCCGCGCATGCATTCAATCTACGCGTCGTCCCGCGCGGCGGTTGTAAGGACTTGTTAAGGCTCGAGCGGTTTCGTAATCAATTGTTTCCCGTGCGCCGGCGGGTACACGGGATGCGTGCGCGCAAAAAAGCCCGCTCGAAAGCGGGCTTTGTGCCGTGCTTCACGAAGCGAAGCGGTCGGTGTGGACCGCCGCGTTCGCTTGCCGACTTACTGACGGTGATAGATCTCGGCGCCGGTCTTCACGAACTCGACCGCCTTGACTTCCATCCCCTTCTTCAGCGCCTCGGTTTCCGACACGCCCTGCTGCGCCGCGAACTCGCGCACGTCCTGCGTGATCTTCATCGAGCAGAAGTGCGGGCCGCACATCGAGCAGAAGTGCGCGACCTTCGCCGAATCCTTCGGCAGCGTCTCGTCGTGGAATTCGCGCGCCTTGTCCGGGTCGAGGCCGATGTTGAACTGGTCTTCCCAGCGGAACTCGAAACGCGCCTTCGACAGCGCGTTGTCGCGCACCTGCGCGCCGGGGTGCCCCTTGGCCAGGTCGGCCGCGTGCGCGGCGAGCTTGTACGTGATGATCCCTTCCTTCACGTCGTCCTTGTTCGGCAGCCCGAGGTGCTCCTTCGGCGTCACGTAGCACAGCATCGCGGTGCCGAACCAGCCGATCATCGCGGCGCCGATGCCCGACGTGATGTGGTCGTAGCCCGGTGCGATGTCGGTGGTCAGCGGCCCGAGCGTATAGAACGGCGCTTCCTTGCACCAGTCGAGCTGGAGATCCATGTTCTCCTTGATCAACTGCATCGGCACGTGGCCGGGGCCTTCGATCATCACCTGCACGTCGTGCTTCCACGCGATCTGCGTGAGCTCGCCGAGCGTCTTCAGTTCGCCGAGCTGCGCTTCGTCGTTCGCGTCGTAGATCGAGCCGGGACGCAGGCCGTCGCCGAGCGAGAAGCTCACGTCGTACGCCTTCATGATCTCGCAGATCTCTTCAAAGTGTTCGTACAGGAAGCTTTCCTTGTGATGCGCGAGGCACCACTTCGCCATGATCGAGCCGCCGCGCGACACGATGCCCGTCATCCGGTTCGCGGTGAGCGGCACGTACTGCAGGCGCACGCCCGCGTGGATCGTGAAGTAGTCGACGCCTTGCTCGGCCTGCTCGATCAGCGTGTCGCGGAAGATTTCCCAGGTCAGGTCCTCGGCCTTGCCGTTGACCTTTTCCAGCGCCTGGTAGATCGGCACCGTGCCGATCGGCACCGGGCTGTTGCGGATGATCCACTCGCGCGTTTCGTGGATGTGTTTGCCGGTCGACAGGTCCATCACCGTGTCGCCGCCCCAGCGGATCGCCCACGTCATCTTGTCGACTTCCTCGCCGATCGACGACGTGACGGCCGAGTTGCCGATGTTCGCGTTGATCTTCACGAGGAAGTTGCGGCCGATGATCATCGGCTCGGATTCCGGGTGGTTGATGTTCGCGGGGATGATCGCGCGGCCGCGCGCGACTTCGTCGCGCACGAATTCGGGCGTGATCTCGGCCAGCGCATTCGCGCCGAATGCCGCCGCGCCGAACGCCTGGCCCGGGTGCTGGCGGCCCATCATCGCGGCGAGCTTCGCGCCGTTCGGGCCGCTCGACTTCAGGCTCTCGATGTACTCGGCGCGGCGCTGGTTCTCGCGGATCGCGATGTATTCCATTTCCGGCGTGATGATGCCCTGGCGCGCGTAGTGCATCTGCGTGACGTTCTTGCCGGCTTGCGCGCGGCGCGGGTTGCGATGCAGGCCCGGGAAACGCAGGTCGGCGGTGGCCGGGTCGGCCGCGCGCTCGAGGCCGTACTGGCTCGACAGGCCGTCGAGCACCTCGGTGTCGCCGCGCGCTTCGATCCAGCGCTGACGCAGTGCCGGCAGGCCGGCGCGGATGTCGATCTTCGCGTCCGGATCGGTGTAGGGGCCCGACGTGTCGTACACGTAGATCGGCGGGTTCTTTTCGCCGCCGAAGCCGGTCGGGGTGTCGGCCTGCGTGATTTCACGCATCGGCACGCGGATGTCGGGCTGCGAGCCGGTTACATAAACCTTTCGCGAATTGGGCAGCGGGGCGACGGCAGCGGCGTCGACATGGGCGTCCGCGGACAGAAACTTCGGATTGGCGTTCATGCAATCTCCTGTGTGAGCGCCGGACAGGCGCTACGGCGCTTGCCCGGAGCCCTTGACGAATGTGGGGCTCGAGCTAAGCAGGAGACGAGGCTTGGTGAGGCGGCGGATTTCGTCAGAAGGATGGCGGCGAAATCCGTACGCTTCCCTGCGCTGGCATTATCCAGATCAGGTTCAAAGGGTATTTCTCACCCGCAATGCCGGTTGTTTGACCGAACGCATTGCAGGACCCCCGCGTTAGCAGCGCACACGATACACTGGCTTCGCGGCGGTTTCAACAGGCGGCCGCGGTGCAGTTGCAGCAATGCGGGCGGTGCGCCGGCGGCGCAAGCCGCGACGCATGGCACCGCCGCAGGGCCCTGCAGCCCGGCTGACAACGACGGCGCGGTGCAGCATTGCCGCGGTTTCGGCAGTTCCTGAAAAAAAATTTCGAAACGACTGTCATATCCCGCGACGTCCTCCGTCTATTCGGCTCCTCAAACCCATGTTTCGGAGAGATGTCATGAAAAAAGTACTGATCGCTGCGTGTGTCGCCGGTTTCGCCATGGCCGCAACGGGCGCGTATGCGCAGAACGACGCGATGTCGAAGGAAGGTTCGTCGATGTCGAAGGATGCGATGGGCCACGACGCGATGGCGAAGGATGGGGCCATGAAGAAAGGCGCCATGAAGAAGCATGCAATGAAGAAGGACGCGATGTCGCACGACGCGATGGGCAAGTCGATGTCGGGCGACAAGATGGCACCGTCGAACTGACCGACGCGGGCGGGGCGCGGCCCGCGCATGCGGCACACGAGGCCGCCCGCGCATCGCGCACCGCCGCTACGTTCCGGGAGTCTTCATCATGCAAACTGTTCCCGCTGCCGGGCGCACGGCTGCCACGCCGCCCGCCCGCAAGATTCATCCGCTGTGGGTGCGCGTGAGCCACTGGCTCAACGCGCTCGCGGCGATCCTGATGGCACTGTCCGGCTGGCGCATCTACGATGCGTCGCCGATCTATCCGCCGTTCACGTTCGCGCACGGCATCACGCTCGGCGGCTGGTTGGGCGGCGCGCTCCAATGGCATTTCGCGGCGATGTGGCTGCTGGTCTGCAACGGGCTGTTCTACCTCGCGATGTCGATCGCGACGGGCCGCCTCGCGCGCAAGATGCTGCCCGTCACGCCGGCGTCGATATGGCGCGACGTGCGCGCGGCGCTCGGCGGCCGGTTGCCGCACGACGATCTGAGCGTCTACAACGCGGTGCAGCGTGCCGCATACCTGACCGCGATCGTCGATCTGATCGTGCTGGTGCTGTCGGGGCTCACGATCTGGAAGTCCGTGCAGTTTCCGCTGTTGCGCGAGCTGTTCGGCGGTTACGACGACGCGCGCGTCGTGCACTTCTGGGCGATGTCGCTGCTCGTCGCATTTTTCGTCGTACACGTCGCGATGGCGCTGCTGGTGCCGCGCTCGCTGCTCGCGATGCTGCGCGGTCGCTGACCCGCACGCGGCGGGCGAAGGAACTCATCATGTCGAAATCCGGAAACAACCGCGGTCAACCGGGCTGGACGCTCGACCGCAAGTCGCTCGAGCTCGACGTGCGCCGCGAACTCGAGATGCCGTCGCGGCGCCTCTTCAACCGGCGCGTGCTGACGCTCGGCGGCCTGACGATGCTGACCGGCTGCACGCTGCAGGACGACGCGTCGGTCAACGCGTTCCTCGAGAAGGTGTCGCGCATGAACGATCGCGTGCAGGCCTGGCTGTTCAGCGGCGAGCGGCTTGCGCCGACCTATACCGAGGCCGACATCACGCGGCCGTTCCCGTTCAACGCGTATTACGGCATCGACGACGTGCCGCACGTCGACGCATCGACGTACCAGCTCGTGCTGTCGGGCCGGGTGACGGGCAAGCGCGTGTGGACGCTCGACGAGCTGTATGCGCTGCCGCACGCGGAGCAGATCACGCGGCACATCTGCGTGGAAGGGTGGAGCGCGATCGGCCGCTGGGGCGGCACGCCGTTCGGCGCGTTTCTGGCACGCGTCGGCGCCGATACGCACGCGAAATACGTCGGCTTCAAATGCGCGGACGATTACTACGAAAGCATCGACATGCCGACCGCGCTGCATCCGCAGACGCTGCTCGCATTCGAATACGACGGCCGTCGCCTGCCGCCCGAATTCGGCTTTCCGATGAAGCTGCGGATGCCGACCAAGCTCGGCTACAAGAATCCGAAGCACATCATGGAAATCTTCGTGACCGATACCTACCCGGGCGGCTACTGGGTCGATCAGGGGTACAACTGGTTCGGCGGATCGTGAGCGGCGGGGCGCGGCCCCGCACCGCCGTGCTTCACGGGTGCGTCACGCGGATTCGCGCACCGGCAGATCGACGCGCGGGCCGACCGCCGCCGCCCTGTTCACGCGCGCGTCGAACCCGAACAGGTTGAGCTTGCCGCGCGGCAGATCGGACCCGCGCGGCTGAGTGACACCCCGCCGCGTCGCGGCTTCGGCCGGCCGGCCCGCGCTGGCGTCCCGGACATGCGTATCGCGTTCGTGGGTCATCGTTTCTTCCCGATCGTCAGCGCACGGTAGCGCCGGGCAGCCCGCGCGACATCCACGCAGCGCCTATCCGGCCCCGGATTCCGTTCGTCCGGATGCCGAAAAATGTCGCGCCGAAACGTCAGTCGATATCCTTTCAGACGGGTCCGATGATGCTTTCGAATCCTTGATGCCATAATGCCGAGCGTGCGGCGGCCGAAGCCGTCTGCGCGCGTGTTTTCGACCCTCTGCCGCCGCTTGCCGGTCCTCTTTCGTCGCCGTTCGCACTGCCATGTCGTTCCGCACGTTCGTCTCCGCCTTCCTGGTCCCGTCGGGGCCGCTTGCCGGTATTGCCGGCGTCTTTCAGCGGAGCACGCGACACGTCGTGCGGGCGGGCTGAACGATGACACCGCTCGACCGCCTCCTCGATTTCCTCGCCCGCCTGCCGATCCGGATCCGCCTGCCGCAAAGCCGCGGCGGCCGTGTTGCTCTGGCCCTGGTATTCATCTATTTCGTCTGGGGCTCGACCTACAGCGGCCTGCATTTCGCGCTGCAGTCGTTCCCGCCGCTGCTGCTGTCGGGGCTGCGCAACCTGCTCGGCGGGATCGGTCTGTTCATCTTCGCGCTGCGTCGCAAGCCCGAATGGCCGACGCTGCTCGAAATCCGCAATGCAGGGATCGTCGGCACGATGCTCGTCGCGCTGTCGTCCGGCACGATCGCGCTCGGGATCAGCTCGGTCAGCAGCGGCTCGGCCGCGGTGATGGTGGCGACGGTGCCGCTGTTCGCGACCGTGATCGCGGCGGTCGCCGGGCGGCCGGTCGCGAAGGGCGAGTGGGCCGCCGTCGCGCTCGGGATGGTCGGCATCGTCGTGCTGAACTCGGGCGGCGCGGCGGCGCAGAATTCGGCGCTTGGCACGATCTGCGTGCTGGCCGGCGCACTGTTCTGGGCAGGCGGCGCGCATCTCGCGACGCGGCTCAAGCTGCCGTCCGACCTGTTTCTGTCGACGTCGCTGCAGATCGGCCTCGGCGGCATGATCTCGACGCTCGTTGCCTGGCTGGTCGGCGAGCGCATCGAGCACGTGATGGCGGGGCCGGTGTTCGCGTTCCTGTACCTGATGGTGTTCTGCACGATGGCCGCGTACGTCGCGTACGGCTACCTGATCCGCCACACCAGCCCGATCATCGCGAGCAGCTGCATGTACGTGAACCCGATCGTCGCGGTCGCGCTCGGTGCGCTGCTGCTTGGCGAGCCGGTGACGATGGCGACCGTGGTCGCGACCGTCGCGATTCTCGGCAGCGTCGGGCTGTCGTTCGTGTTCGATCCCGCGCGCCGGCCCGCGGCGCGCGCGGCGGCCGACGCTTCATCGGCCGCGGCAACCGTGGCCGTCGAATCGGCGGCGGGTGCGGCGTCCGCACCGGAACAGGCCGCGATGCCGGACCCGGCACCGATCCTCGCGCCTTCCGCAGTATCGCTTGCGGTGCCGGTACCGGCTGCCGTCGTGGACCCGTCCGCGGTCATGGATCCCGCGCCAGCATTCACGCTTCCACCGGCGGCCGAAGAACCGGCCGCGTCTCGCGCCGACGCGTGACGCCGGCGCGCGGGGCGGCGTTCAGCCGCGCCGTGCGCCGCGATGGTGGGACCAGCCGGCGAGCGCGGCAAACAGCAGGCCGGCCGCGCACATGCCGGTCCAGCCGAACGCGTGCCACGCGGCGACGCCGGCCGACGAGCCGAGCGCGCCGCCAATGAAGTAGCACACCATGTACACGGTGTTCACGCGGCTGCGCGCCTCGGGCTTCAGCGCATAGATGCGCGACTGGTTCGAGATCTGCGCGGCCTGCACGCCGACATCCAGCACGATCACGCCGATCACGAGCCCGACGAGGCTCGTCCCCGACAGCGCGAAAATCACGAACGAAGCCGCGAGCAGTGCGATCGCGAGCGAGATGATCGCGCGCGGGCCGCGCTTGTCCGCGAAACGCCCCGCGTATGGCGCGGCCAGCGCACCCGCCGCGCCGACGATCCCGAAAAGACCGGCGGCCTGCGGGCCGAGGTGGAACGGCGCGCCGGCGAGCAGCAGCGTGAGCACCGGCCAGAACGCGCTGAACGCGGCGAACAGCGCGGCGCCGGTCAGCGATGCCTCGCGCAGCCCGCGCAGTTCGACCGCGAGGTGCCACATCGAGCCGAGCAGCTTGCCGTACGACAGCGTCGACGTCGGCGAACTGCGCGGCAGCCGCAGCACGATCACCGCGGCCAGCGCGACGAGCGCTGCGACCGATGCACCGAACACCGCCCGCCAGCCGAAATATTCGGCGACGAAGCCGGCCGCCGTGCGCGCCAGCAGGATGCCGAGCAGCAGGCCGCTCATCACGGTGCCGACCGCATGCCCGCGCTCGGCCGGCGGCGCGATTTCGGCCGCGAACGGCACGGCCTGCTGCGCGATCGTCGCGAGCACGCCGATCGCGAGGCTCGCGCCGGCGAGCACCGCCAGCGATGGCGCGGTCGCGGCCACGATCAGCGCGATCGACAGGCCCGCGATCTGCATCAGGATCAGCCTGCGGCGATCGAAACGGTCGCCGAGCGGCGCGAGCAGGAACATGCCGGCCGCATAGCCGAGCTGCGTCGCGGTCGGCACCGCGCCGATCCATGACGCGCCGTCGGGAAAGGCCGAGCGGAAGCTGTCGAGTAGCGGCTGGTTGTAATAGATGTTCGCGACCGATACGCCCGCGATCGTCGCGAGCAGCAACAGCAGGCTGCGCGAATAGTGGGGCGAGGCGGCGTCGGTCGGACGGTCGGTGGAGGCGGCGGACATGGCGGCAACGGAACGAAGTTGGGCGGCGTGGGCGCGCGGCACGGCGTCGGCCGCGCGCCGATCGAGGGTGCCGATCATACCGGAGCACGGTGAATCCTGCCGGCCGTGCCGCCAGGCGATCAGGCGGCCCGGCCAGGGCGTGACGGGCCGCTTCGGTCGCTATCCGCCGCTATCGGCCGTGATCTGTCGCAACGGGCCGCGACCGCCCGCAACCGCCCGTCATCGCGAGCGACGCGCGCCTTCAGTCGACCAGTTCGCCGCTCGGTTCATAGAACGGATAAGGCCCGTCGCCTTCGTCCACGTACACGTGATGGGACATCATTCCCCCTTCCGGCGTATGCAGGTGGACCGCGAACGCGGGCGGCTCGAGCCGGAACGCAGACGGCGCATCCGCGCGCAGGTCGAACGCGACCTGGTGCGCGGGCGCCGGCACGGCCGACGCAAGCGTGCCGCCGAAGCGCGTGAACATCGTCCGGTGCACGTGGCCGCACAGCACGCGTTCCACGTTCGGATGGCCGCGCAGCAGCGCATCGAGTTTCGCGGCGGCGGCGGGCGCGAGGCGCAGCGCGTCCATGTGCCCGATCCCGGATGCGAACGGCGGATGGTGCAGCGCGACGATCACCGGCCGGTCGCGCGCGGCGTCGAGCTGTGCGGCGAGCCACGCGAGGCGCGCGTCGCACAGGTCGCCGTGGCTCGCGCCGGGCACCTGCGAATCGAGCGCGAGCACGCGCACGGCGCCGACGTCGAGCGCGTACTGCACGAATTCGCCTTCCTGCAATTCGGGGCGATCGGCGAACGCGCGGCGCAGCCCCGCGCGATCGTCGTGATTGCCGACCATCAGGTAATAGGGAATCTCGAGCGGCGCGAGCAGGTCGCGCAGATGGCGGTATTCGTCGTCGTGGCCGAAGTCGGTCAGGTCGCCCGTGACGAGCACCGCGTCGGGGCGCGGCACCAGCGCGTTCAGCTTCGCGATGCAGCGCGCGAGCGCGGCGGCGGTGTCGACGCGCCGGTACGCGAGCTGGCCCGGACGCTTGATGTGGAGATCGCTGATTTGAGCAAGCAGCATCTTCGTTCCTCGGAATGTCTGGTTATCGTTGGGCGGCGTTACGCGGCGAGTGCGATCAGGCCTTCCGCCGCGATCGTGAGGCCGACCGCCGTGCCGCGCGCGAGCTCGACGCGGCCCGGCACGTCGATGACGAGCGCATCGGGCGCCGCATGCTCGATCGTGAGCCGCGTGCGCTCGCCGAGGAACGCGCACGCGCCGATCGCGCCGCGCAGCGGCGCATGCGCGGGATCGGCGAGCTGCGCATCCTCCGGGCGGAAGAACCACTCGTCGGCGGCGTGCGGCGTGACGATCGAGCCACCGGTCGTCACGAGCGCGCCGTCGCGCCATTGTCCCGCAAGCCGGTTCAGCGTGCCGATGAACTGCGCGACCGTGCGGTTCGCCGGCCGGTAATAGATGTCGCGCGGCGTGCCGATCTGCTCGATGCGGCCCGCGCCCATCACGACGATCCGGTCGCCGAGCTCCATCGCCTCGGCCTGGTCGTGCGTGACGTACACGGTCGTTACACCGAGGTCGCGCAGCAGCGCATTCATGTCGCGGCGCAGCACGTCGCGCAGCTTCGCGTCGAGCGCGGTCAGCGGCTCGTCGAGCAGCAGCACGCGCGGGCGCACCGCGAGCGCGCGCGCCAGCGCGACACGCTGACGCTGGCCGCCCGACAACTGATCGACCGGTTTGTCCGCATGCGCGTCGAGCCGCATCATCGCGAGCAATTCGTCGACGCGTTCGCGCAGCGCGCGCGGCTCCGTCTTGCGGATCTTCAGTCCGTAGCCGACGTTGCCGCGCACCGTCAGGTTCGGGAACAGCGCGTAGTTCTGGAACACCATGCCGACCTGGCGGCGCTCGATCGGAAGCGCGGTCACGTCGTCGCCGCCGAACAGGATCGTGCCGCCGGCGTCCGGCGTGTCGAGGCCGGCGATCAGGCGCAACGTCGTCGTCTTGCCGCAGCCCGACGGGCCGAGCAGCACGAGTGTCTCGCCCGCGCCGATCGACAGGTCGAGCGGTTCGAGCACGCGCGTGCCGCGGAACGTCTTCGCGCAGCGGGTCAGGGTGATGGAAGTGGAATCGAGTTTCATGGGAGCGGGAAAGTCAACGCAGGGTCAGCGCGGGCGACGCTTCAGTGCGCGCGTGCCGGACGGATCGACGCCGAGCCACTGCATCGCGACGAGAAGCGGCAGCGTCATCAGCAGGAACACGATCGTGTAGGCGCTGCCGACCTCGAGGCGCATCGATGCGTAGGTGTCGGCGAGCCCGACGGGCAACGTCTTCGTGTCGGGCGTATGCAGCATCCACGTCAGGTTGAATTCGCCGATCGACAGCGTGAGCACCGCGAGCGCGCCCGCGACGATGCCGGGGCGCAGGTTCGGCAGCACGATCGTGACGAAGCGCGTGACGAACGACGCGCCGAGGCTCGCCGCGCCTTCCTCGAGCGTGCGCAGGTCGGCGCCGGCGGCAACCGCCGCGACCGCGCGCACCATGAACGGCAGCGTGAACACGACGTGGCCGACCACGATGAACCACAGGCTCATCCGGAACGCGGTGAAGCCGCCGTACACGACCAGCAGCGCGAGTGCCGAAGCGAGGCCCGGCAGCGCGACCGGCAGCACGAGCGCTTCCTCGATCACGCGGGCGACGCGGTTCTTGCTGCGTGCGAGCGCATAGCCGGCCGGCACGCCGACGACGAGCACGATCGCGAGCGTCGCGAACGCGACGCCGAGCGACAGCGCGACCGAACTCTGGTATTGCTGCCACACCTGTTCGAGCCAGCGCAGCGTGAGGCCGCTCGACAGCCCGCGGAAATAGTTGACGGTGAGGCCCGCGAGCACCGACATCACGACGGGCACGATCAGGAACGCGCACAAAAGCAGCGTGACGCCCCATTGCAGCGCGGCGATCGCACGCGCGCCCGACACGCGCGGCGCGCGCCGTGCGGCGCCGTGGGCATGCGACGGCGCGGGTGCCGGCGACGGCGCCGACGAACCGGAAAGCGATTGCATGAAGGAATCCTCAGGCCGCGGCGGCGGCGGTGTGGCCGGTGAAGCGGCGCGCGAGCGCGAGCACGGCCCAGGTGACGATGCCGAGCACGATCGACAGGCCGGCCGCCGTCGCGATGTTCGCGTTCAGCGTGAACTCGGTGTAGATCGTCATCGGCAGCACGTTCAGGTCGGTGGCGAGCGTGAAGGCGGTGCCGAACGCGCCCATCGCGGTGGCGAAGCAGATCGCGCCGGCCGCGATCAGGCCCGGCGCGAGCGCCGGCAGCACGATGTCGACGAAGATGCGCCACGGCGACGCGCCGAGCGAGCGCGCGGCTTCCTCGAGCGACGCGTCGAGCTTCGACGCGGCCGCGATCACCGTGACGATCACGCGCGGAATCGAGAAGTACAGGTAGCCGACGAACAGCCCCGCAACCGAATACGCGAACACCCACTTGTCGCCGGTCAGCTTGGCGGACAGCATCCCGATCAGCCCTTGCCGGCCGGCGAGCATGATCACCATGAAGCCGACCACGACGCCCGGGAACGCGAGCGGAAAGGTGAGCAGCGCGAGCAGCACGCGCTTGCCGGCGAATGCGCGGCGCGCCAGCAGCAGGCCCGAGATCGTCGACAGCGCGAGCGTCGCGAGCGTGACGCCGGCCGACAACGCGACCGTTTCGCCGAGGCTCTTCATGTAACGCGCGTTGCCGAGCAGCGCCGCGTACCGCGTGAAGAACGCGCCGTCGGCGGACACCTGCACGAGCGCCGCCATCGGCAGCAGCCAGAACGCGGCGAACACCGCGAGCGCCGGCGCGACGAGCGCGACGCGCCAGCGCAGCGGGAAAGTCAGGTCGAGCATGGCTTGAGTCCGGCGCTTACTGCATCACCTGCAGGTATTGCTGGCCGAACGCCTGCTGACCGGCCGCCATCTTGCCGAAGTCGACCGATTTCGCCCGCGCATATTCGCTCGCCGGCAGGAACTTCGCGGCGACGTCGGCGCCGAGCGTCTGCGCGCGCACCGGACGCAGGTATGCGTTGGCCCACAGCTTCTGGCCTTCGTCGGACAGCACGAAGTCAAGCACCTTCCTGCCGTTCGCGTCGTGCGGCGCGCCCTTGACGAGGCTCATCACGTACGGCACCGCGATCGTGCCTTCCTTCGGAATCACGAACTCGACGTTCGCGTGATCCTTGTACTTCGCGCGATACGCGTCGAAGTCGTAGTCGAGCAGGATCGGAATCTCGCCGGACAGCACGCGCGCATACGCAGTCTGCTTCGGCACGATAGGCGCGTTGGCCTTCAGCTTGCGGAACCAGTCGAGCGCCGGCTTGAAGTTGTCGAGGCTGCCGCCGAGCGCCTGGTTGACGGCGACCGCGCCCGCATAGCCGACGAACGCGCTCGACGGATCGAGGTAGCCGACCATGCCCTTGTATTCGGGCTTCAGCAGGTCGGCCCACGAGCGCGGAACCGGCTTGCCGTCGAGCGCGTCCTTGTTCACGAAGAAGCCGAGCGTGCCCGAGTGGATCGCGAACCAGTAGCCCTGCGGGTCTTTCAGGTTCGCGGGGATGTCGTTCCAGTGCGCGGGCTTGTACGGCGCGATCACGTCCTTGTCCTTCGCCTGGAACGCCGACGACACGCCGAGATAGACGACGTCGGCGACCGGGCTCTTTTGCTCGGCGATCAGCTGCGCGATCGCCTGGCCCGAGTTCTTGTTGTCGAACGGCACGCGGATGCCGGTCTTCTGCTTGATCGCCGCGATCTGCGCGGCCCAGTCTGCCCATTCGGGCGGGCAGTTGTAGCAGATCGCGGTGTCGTCGGCGTGGGCGGCGGGTGCGAACGCGACGAGCGCGGCGCAGGCGATGGGTGCCGCGAGCACGCGCAGCAGCGAGGTCAGGCGAAAGGACACGGTGGGTCTCCGGGCGGGGTAAGGGTAGGTCGTCGCGTCGTGCGCGATGGCGCGGCGCGCGCGTTCAGGCCTGGTGCAACTGAAGGTCGGCGGCCGGCGGCGCGACCGTCGCGCCGTCGCGCACCGTATGCGGCAGGATCAGCGACGTGCGCTCGATCGTCGCGCCGCCGATGCATTCGACGAGACGCCGCCATGCATGGCGGCCGATGTCCTGGTTCGGCGTCGCGACGCTCGCGAGCGGCGGCGCGAGCAACTCGCCGATCGCGATGCCGTCGAAGCCGAGCACCGACAGGTCGTCGGGAATCGAGAAGCCCGCGCGGCGCAGGCCGCGCATGACGACCATCGCGAGCAGGTCGTTGCTGCAGAAGAGGGCGGTCGGGCGCGTGGCCTGCGCGGTGAGGTGCGCGAGCACAGCATCGGGCAACTCGGCCGCGTTGAAGTCGACTTCGACCGGCGGCAGCGTCGCGACGCCGGCTTCCTCGAGTGCTTGCGCGTAGCCGAGATGGCGCTGGCGTGCGCGATCCGACGCGGCGAGCGAGCCGGCCAGCATCAGCACGCGGCGATGACCGCGCGCGGTCAGCAGACGGACGCCGTCATAGGCGGCGCGGCGGTTGTCGACCGACACCGACGGGCGGCGTTGCGTGTCGTTGTGCATCAGCACGTAATGCGGGCCGTCGCGGTCGAGCATGTCGAGCAGCGGATGCGTGTCCGCGTCGGCGACGGTCAGGATCAGCCCCTCGACGCGCTGTTCGCGCAGCGTCTCGATCGCATGGCGCTCGCGTGCCGCATCGTATTCGGTCGTCATCAGGATCAGCTTGAAGCCGGCCGCGGTCGCGAGTTCGTCGATGCCCTGCAGGCAGTCGGCGAAGACCGGGTTCGACAGCGTCGGCACGACGACGCCGACGAGCCGCGTGCGCTCGCCGCGCAACTGCCGGCCGAGCGGGCTCGGGCGGAACTGCAGCGTGTCGATGGCGGTGCGGATCGTCGCCAGCGTGGCGGGGCTGACGGTGTGCGGCGCGTTGATCGCACGCGAGACGGTGGCGATCGAGAAGCCGGCGAGCGCGGCGACGTCCTTGATGGTCGGGGTCATGAAGTTACGCGATGTAAACGTTTTCGGCAGGGAAATTATCGAAAACGTTTGTGACTTCGCGATGACGCGCGAGACGTCTGTTTCGCGAGCGGCACGATACAAACATCTGACGTTTGGCGCCCGGCGAGCGGGGCGGATTCGATTGTATCGGCGGATGCTGCGGCGCGGGACGAAATCGATCAAGGTGTCGCGTCGATGTCGATGACGGCGGATAAATCGGGGCGCAGACGGCGGGGGCCGACATGCTGCGTCGCGATGCAATGCGCGTGAATCCGCTAACGCATGTGCAAGCAATGGTAGAATCGCGTCCGCCCTTTTGCCGGGGTGATGAAATTGGTAAACATAGCGGACTTAAACGATTGAGTGCCCGGCCGGAAACGGTCGGTGCAGAACCCTTCAAATTCGGCGAAACCCCTGATGTGCGCATCGAGGCAACGCCGAGCCAAGCCTCGCGGTACAGCTCAAGCGAGGAAGGTGTAGAGACTAGACGGGGGGCGCCTAAGGCGCACGGGCGGCGATCACGCCCGCGCGCGACGGCGAAGGCATAGTCCAGCGCACGAACGGCTTCGTTTCGACGCCGCCGGCTTTGAAAGAAGCAGTGTGACGAAAATCCGCCGCCTTAATTGGCTTGCCGGTTCAAGTCCGGTCCCCGGCACCAGATTCGCTTCACTGCGATGCCATGAAGTTCGGAAGACCCGCGAGAAACACGTTTCTCGCGGGTTTTTTGTTTTCGGGTCCTGCTCGGGTGCCATTCACGTCCGAGGGCATGCGGGTGTATGCCGGCATATGGGCATGAGCTGTTACGCGTCGCACGTCGCCGCCCCCGATGAAGTGGTCTTTACCACCGTGCTATCCGGTTTCCGTGCCGAAAAATAGTCTCCGTTCCGGAGAGCACCTTTCCGCTGCCGGTCACTAACAGTAGAAAAACGGCTCATTACACTGCGCCCGTCGCATCGCGGGATACCTCGGCGCGGCACGCATTCGCAGCGCGCAAGCATTGCGACCAGCAAACGAGAGACCTGGGGGGTAAATCATCATGAACAAGCGTTGGGGGATCATCGTGCCCGCCGCGTTGCTTGCCACCGCCGCGCATGCACAAAGCAGCGTGACGCTCTACGGCAAGATCGAGGACGGTATCAACTACACGAGCAACGCACGCGGCCACGGTACCGTGCAACTGCAAAGCGGCTACGATTACGGCAGCCGCTGGGGCATCAGGGGTACAGAGGACCTCGGCGGAGGCTACCAGGCCATTTTCACGCTCGAGAGCGGCTTCGACGTCAACAACGGGAAAATGAGCCAGGGCGGCCGGGAATTCGGCCGTCAGGCTTTCGTCGGCATCGCGTCGGAGCGTTACGGCACCGTCACGCTCGGCCGCCAGTACGATCCGAGCGTCGACATTTTCTCGCCGCTCACCGCGAATGGAAACTGGACGGGCTATCTGTTTGCGCATCCCTACGACAACGACAACACCGATTACTCGTTCCGGGTGAACAACTCGGTGAAATACGTGTCGCCCGTATGGCACGGGATTACCGCGGAAGCCATGTACGGATTCAGCAATCAGGCGGGCGGCTTTGCGAACAATCGTCTGTATGGCGCCGCGCTGCAATACCAGCAGGGCGGGCTGACGGTCGGCGCGTCGTATTTGAAGATCAACAACGCGCACAATGCCGATACGACCGGCGCGATCACCGGCGACAACACGTTCGATGCGTCGTCGCAGCAGAACATCGGCATCGGCGTGAACTACGCGTTTGCGAATGCGCTCGTCGGGTTCACATACTCGCACGCGGATGTGTACGATCCGACGTCCAATGCGTATTTCACCGGGACGACGCAGCCGGCCGGCGGCACATGGAACGCGTGGAAATTCGATAACTTCGAGGTCAACGGGCTCTATCATTTCACGCCCGCGTTGTACCTCGGCGCGGCTTACACCTATACGCAGGCTCGTGTCGCCTCGACGGTCGGCTCGTTCAATCCGAAGTGGCATCAGTTGAGCACGAAGTTGAATTACGACATGTCGAAGCGCACGTCGGTATTCGTGGAAGGGGTCTATCAGCATGCGATGAACGCACACACCGGGACCGACTTCGACTACGCGTACGTTCCGGGCGCGGCCGACATCTCGTCGGGCCCGAACCAGTACGTCGTGCGTGTCGCGCTACTGCATCATTTCTGACATGGCTGCTGTTCGCGGGCACCGTTCGCCGGTCACCGCATCGGCCCGCATGCGATAGCGTGAAGGATCGCGGGCCGTTCTACTCTTGCAGTGGTGCCGGACGGGTGGATCGTGTGGAGGCCGGCCTCGGCGAGACCCGCGAGACGCCATGCACTCGCGGGTTTTTCATTGGGCGTGCCGCCCGCATCGGCGTTGCAACGCTGCCCGCGGCGCCCTTCGCTGCGACGAACGTGAGGCCATGTGATACTTGGGACACACGTCGCGCCGCACGCAGGTGCGTCACCGGCACACGCACGTGCGCCGAGCGCTTTCAACACCATTTACCTGCCTCAACACCACCCGCCATGACCGATTTGAACTACCACTATTACGAACCGTCGCAAGGCCACGGGCTGCCGCACGACCCGCTGAACGCGATCGTGGGTCCGCGCCCGATCGGCTGGATTTCATCCCGAGGCGCGGACGGCACGCTCAACCTCGCGCCGTACAGCTTCTTCAACGCGTTCAACTATCGTCCGCCGATCATCGGCTTTTCGAGCATCGCCGCGAAGGACAGCCTGCGCAACGTGCAGGAGACCGGCGAGTTCGTCTGGAACCTCGCGACGCGCGACCTTGCCGAGCGGATGAACCAGACCTGTGCCGCGGTGCCGTATGGCGTCAACGAATTCGAACTCGGCGGCCTGACCGCGATTGCGTCGCGCCTCGTCGACGTGCCGCGCGTGGCGGAAAGTGGCGTGAATTTCGAATGCAAGGTGACCGACGTGATCCGGCTGCGCGATCACCGCGGCGTCGAGACACCGGCGACGCTGGTGCTCGGCGAGGTCATCGCCGTGCATATTCGTCATGACCTGCTGAAGGACGGCATCTTCGACACGTTCGGCGCGGGCATCATCCTGCGCGCCGGCGGCCCATCGGCCTACGTGCACGTGACGCCCGGCAGCCGCTTCGACATCGCGCGCCCCGACGCGTGATTCATCGTCCGCCGGGGCCAGTCGGCCAGCCGGCCAAGCTGGCGCGCAAGCGCCCCGACGCACCGAGACCCCGCCGGGATCCAGGATTTCGCGGGGTCTTTTGCTTCGTATCGTCCGATATGACCGCGGTGTGCCGATCGGTCCGGCCTCGACACGCACGCTTCACCGGCCGTTGACGCAGCGCAGCACGGGCGGCGCGCGTTCACGCCGCCGCCAGCATCGATCGTCCATCGACCCCGCCATGGCAAATCTGCTCACCCGCAACGAGCGGGTTGGCCATCGACGTTTCGCGCCATAAGGCATAAATTTCCAAGGTTGGCGCGCTTATCCGTGCGCCAGCTCGCGCGTGAGCCGGCAACCGGCCGCGCGCTTCCATCAGCGTGAGACACAATCGAGCGTGGAGACGACACGATGAGCCTGTCAGAGCCATTGCGTCTGCATGTGCCGGAGCCCACCGGGCGTCCGGGCTGCAAGACGGATTTTTCCTATCTGCATCTATCGCCGGCAGGCGCGGTTCGCCGCCCGCCGATCGACGTTGCGCCGGCGGATACCGCCCATCTCGCCCGCAGCCTGGTGCGCGTGCTCGACGACCACGGCGAAGCCCTCGGCCCGTGGGCGCCGGACCTCGACGATGCGCGCCTGATCGCGGGGATGCGCGCGATGCTCAAGACCCGCATCTTCGACGCGCGCATGATGATCGCGCAGCGTCAGAAGAAAATCTCCTTCTACATGGTGAGCCTCGGCGAAGAGGCGATCGGCGCCGCGCATGCGATGGCGCTGCGTCATGGCGACATGTGCTTCCCGACTTACCGCCAGCAAAGCATCCTGATCGCGCGCAACGTATCGCTCGAACGGATGATCTGCCAGTTGATGTCGAACGAAGGCGACCCGCTGAAGGGGCGCCAGCTGCCGGTCATGTATTCGGACCGCGAAGCCGGCTTCTTCTCGATCTCGGGCAATCTGGCGACGCAGTTCATCCAGGCGGTCGGCTGGGCGATGGCGTCGGCGATCAAGGGCGACACGAAGATTTCGTCCGCATGGATCGGCGACGGCGCGACCGCGGAATCCGACTTCCACACCGCGCTGACGTTCGCGCACGTGTATCGCGCACCGGTCGTGCTGAACGTCGTCAACAACCAGTGGGCGATCTCGACGTTCCAGGCGATCGCGGGCGGCGAGGGCACGACGTTCGCCGGGCGCGGCGTCGGCTGCGGCATCGCTTCGCTGCGCGTCGACGGCAACGACTTCCTCGCGATCTACGCGGCATCGACCTGGGCGGCCGAACGCGCGCGCCGCAATCTCGGCCCGACGCTGATCGAGTGGGTGACCTATCGCGCCGGCGCGCACTCGACGTCGGACGATCCGACCAAATACCGGCCGAGCGACGACTGGGCACATTTCCCGCTCGGCGATCCGATCGCCCGCTTCAAGCAGCACCTGATCGCGAAGGGCATCTGGTCGGACAGCGCGCACGATGCGCTCACGGCCGAGCTGGAGGCCGAGGTGATGGCCGCGCAGAAGGAGGCGGAGAAGTTCGGGACGCTGGCCGACGACCGGATTCCGTCGCCGGCCTCGATGTTCGACGACGTGTACAAGGAGCTGCCCGCGCATCTGCGCCGCCAGCGCCAGGAACTGGGAGCCTGATCATGGCGCAACATGAAACGACGACGGCATCGGCGCAGCCGATGACGATGATCCAGGCGCTGCGCTCCGCGATGGACGTGATGCTCGGCCGCGACGACGACGTGGTCGTGTTCGGGCAGGACGTCGGCTACTTCGGCGGCGTGTTCCGCTGCACCGAGGGGCTGCAGGCCAAGTACGGCAAGTCGCGCGTGTTCGATACGCCGATCTCGGAAGGCGGGATCGTCGGCGCCGCGGTCGGGATGGGCGCGTATGGATTGCGGCCGGTCTGCGAGATCCAGTTCGCGGACTACTTCTACCCGGCGTCCGACCAGATCGTGTCGGAAGGCGCGCGGCTGCGCTATCGCTCCGCGGGCCAGTTCACGGCGCCGATGACGATCCGGATGCCGTGCGGCGGCGGCATCTACGGCGGCCAGACGCACAGCCAGAGCCCGGAGGCGATGTTCACGCAGGTTTGCGGATTGCGTACGGTGATGCCGTCGAATCCGTACGACGCGAAAGGACTCCTGATCGCCTCGATCGAGAACGACGATCCGGTGATCTTCCTCGAACCGAAACGCCTGTACAACGGGCCGTTCGACGGCCATCACGAGCGTCCCGTCACGTCGTGGCTCAAGCATCCGGGCAGCGCGGTGCCGGAAGGCTATTACACGGTGCCGCTCGATACGGCTGCCGTCGTGCGGCCCGGCAACGACTTGACGGTGCTGACGTACGGCACGACCGTGCACGTGTCGCTGGCCGCCGCCGAGGAGACCGGCATCGATGCGGAAGTGATCGACCTGCGCACGCTGTGGCCGGTCGATCTCGACACGATCGTCGCGTCGGTGCGCAAGACCGGCCGCTGCGTGGTGGTGCACGAAGCGACGCGCACCTGCGGCTACGGCGCGGAACTGGTGTCGCTCGTCCAGGAGCACTGCTTCTACCATCTGGAAGCGCCGATCGAGCGGACGACCGGCTGGGACACGCCGTATCCGCACGCGCAGGAATGGGCGTATTTCCCCGGCCCGGCGCGGGTCGGCGAAGCGTTGCGACGCGTGATGGAGGCCTGAGATGGGGATTCATGTCATCAAGATGCCGGATATCGGCGAAGGGATTGCCGAGGTCGAGCTGGTGGCCTGGCACGTGCAACCGGGGCAGACGATCGCCGAAGACCAGCCGCTCGCCGATGTGATGACCGACAAGGCGGCGGTGGAGATTCCGTCGCCGGTGGCCGGCAAGGTGCTGGAGCTTGGCGGGCGAATCGGCGAGATGATGGCGGTCGGCAGCGAGTTGATCCGTCTCGAAGTCGAAGGCGACGGCAACCTGAAGCCGGGCGTGAAGGCGCGCGATGCCGGCGCGGAGGTGACGCAGTCGCCGGCGGCGGTCGATGTGCGTGCGGAGCCGTCGTCCATCGATGAGGGATCCGAAACACATGCGTCACCGAAGGCGACGCCGCCTGCCGCGTCCCGCGTGCCGGCCGAGCCGCGCCGCGCGGAACACGCGGTGCCGCCCCGCGCGGCACTCGCGCCGGGCGAACGGCCGCTCGCGTCGCCGGCGGTGCGCCAGCGCGCATGGGACATGGGCATCGAGCTGCGCTACGTGCGCGGCACCGGCGAAGCCGGGCGGATCCTGCATGCGGACCTCGATGCGTACGCACGCACGGGCGGCGGCGCGGCGCGCGGATCCCAGGCGCGCGGCTACGACGAGCGCAACGACGAAACCGACGTGCCGGTGATCGGCCTGCGGCGCGCGATCGCGCGCAAGATGCAGGAAGCGAAGCGCCGCATTCCGCACTTCAGCTACGTCGAGGAGCTCGACGTCACCGAGCTCGAAGCGCTGCGCGCCGAGCTGAACCGGCGCCACGGCGACACGCGCGGCCGGCTCACGCTGCTGCCGCTGCTGATTCGCGCGATGGTGATCGCGCTGCGCGACTTCCCGCAGATCAACGCGCGCTACGACGACGAAGCCGGTGTCGTCACTCGCTACGGCGCGGTGCACGTGGGCGTCGCGACGCAGACGGACGACGGTCTCACGGTGCCGGTCCTGCGTCACGCGGAAGCGCGCGACGTGTGGTCGATCGCGGCGGAAATCGCGCGGCTCGCCGACGCGGTGCGCGCGAACCGCGCGCAGCGCGACGAACTGACCGGCTCGACGATCACGATCTCGAGCCTCGGCGCGCTCGGCGGCATCGTGTCGACACCGGTCATCAATCATCCCGAGGTCGGCATCGTCGGCGTGAACCGGATCGTCGAGCGGCCCATGATCCGAGACGGCGCGATCGTCGCGCGCAAGATGATGAACCTGTCGTCGTCGTTCGACCATCGCGTCGTCGACGGCGCGGATGCGGCCGAATTCATCCAGGCCGTGCGCGGGTTGCTCGAGCGCCCGGCGCTGCTGTTCGTGGAGTGAGCGCGATGAAGAACGAACACACCACGTTGCTCGTGATCGGCGGCGGGCCGGGCGGTTACGTCGCCGCGATTCGCGCGGGGCAGCTCGGCATTCCGACGGTGCTGGTCGAGCGCGAACGGCTCGGCGGCACGTGCCTGAACATCGGCTGCATTCCGTCGAAGGCGCTGATCCATGTCGCCGACGCGTTCGAGCAGGCGTGCGGGCAGGCCGGCGAAGGGATGCTCGGGATTCGCGTGCGCACGCCGGAGATCGACATCGCGAAAAGCGTCGCGTGGAAGGACGGCATCGTCGAGCGGCTCACGCGCGGCGTCGGTGGGCTGCTGAAGAAGCACGGCGTGCGCGTGTTGCACGGCGAGGCGCGCGTCGTCGACGGCAAGACGGTCGACGTCGTCGCCGGCGACCACACGACACGGATCGCATGCGAGCACCTGTTGGTCGCGTCGGGTTCGGAACCGGTCGCGCTGCCGTCGATGCCGTTCGGCGGCCACGTCGTGTCGTCGACCCAGGCGCTGTCGCCCGCGTCGTTGCCGAAGCGGCTGATCGTCGTCGGCGCCGGGTACATCGGGCTGGAACTCGGATTCGTCTATCGCAAGCTCGGCGTCGACGTCGGCATCGTCGAGGTGGCCGAACGCGTGCTGCCCGCATACGACGCGGAACTCGCGAAGCCGGTCGCCGATTCGCTCGCGCGGCTCGGCGTCGGGCTCTGGCTGGGCCACAAGGTGCTGGGCCTCGCGAGCGACGGCGCCGTGCGCGTGCAGGCGCCCGACGGCGCGGAGAAGACGCTGCCGGCCGACCGCGTGCTGGTCGCGGTCGGCCGCCGGCCGCGCGTCGACGGCTTCGGGCTCGAATCGCTGCCGCTCGATCGCAATGGCCGCGCGCTGCGCATCGATGACGAATGCAGGACGTCGATGCGCAACGTATGGGCGATCGGCGACGTCACCGGCGAGCCGATGCTCGCGCATCGCGCGACGGCGCAGGGCGAGATGGTGGCCGAACTGATCGCCGGACGCCGCCGCAAGTTCACGCCGGCGTCGATCCCGGCCGTGTGCTTCACCGATCCCGAGGTCGTCACGTCCGGCTGGTCGCCCGACGACGCGAAGGCGGCCGGCGTCGACTGCATCAGCGCGTCGTTCCCGTTCGCGGCGAACGGCCGCGCGATGACGTTGCAGGCGACCGATGGCTTCGTGCGCGTCGTCGCGCGGCGCGACACGCATCTGATCGTCGGCTGGCAGGCGGTCGGGCGCGGCGTGTCGGAACTGGCCGCGGCGTTTTCGCAGTCGCTCGAGATGGGCGCGCGGCTCGAAGACATCGGCGGCACGATCCACGCGCATCCGACGCTCGGCGAAGCGATGCAGGAGGCGGCGTTGCGCGCGCTGGGGCATGCGCTGCATGTGTGATCTCCGCGCGCTTCCGCGACACCTCGAATGCGGTGCGCAAGACGCGCATGCAGGCGCTGGTCGCCGAAGGGCGGCTGTCGATCAAGGAAAATCGCGGCGGAACTGGGGTTCAGCGACATGTCGTCGTTTTCGCAGGCGGACAAGCGCTGGACCGGTGTTGCGCCGAGCGTGCCGAGGCTGGCGGGAACGCGCGCGTGGCGGGCGGGATGCGGGTTGCGGTTGACCCTCTCGCGCGGACCGTTCATCGTGTCGGTTCCACGCCGATTCATCGGCCTCACACGGAATGACTTGCCATGAAACTGTTGCTCGTCGGCGCGACCGGACTCGTCGGGCGTCATGTCCTTGAAGCCGCGCTGGCCGATGCGCGGGTGGACCAGGTCGTCGTGCTCGCGCGCCGGCCGTTGTCGCCGCATCCGAAGATGCGCGCGCCGGAGGTCGACTTCGATCATCTGCCCGAGGCGGCCGACTGGTGGCAGGCCGACGCGGTGATCTGCACGCTCGGCACCACGATGCGCGTCGCGGGCTCGCAGGCCGCATTTCGCCGCGTCGATCACGACTATCCGCTCGCGGTCGCGCGTCTCGCGCACCGGTCCGGCACGCCGACCTACGTGCTGAATTCCGCGCTCGGCGCCGATCCGGGCTCGCGCATCTTCTACAACCGCGTGAAGGGTGAGGTCGAGCGCGCGCTCGCGGGCATCGGGTTCGCGTCGCTTACCTACGTGCGCCCCGGCCTGATCGGCGGCAGCCGCGACGAATTCCGGTTCGGCGAACGGATGCTGGTGCTTGCGTTGAGCGCGGCCGGGCCGCTGCTGCCGCGCAAGTGGCGCGTGAATCCCGCGCCGCGCATTGCCCGCGCGCTGCTCGACGCCGCGCTCGAGGCGCGTCCGGGCGTGCATGTGATCGGATCGGAACGGTTGGCCTGAACCGGAACGGGCGACGATGCGCCGCCGACGGCACGGATGAACGAACGAGCGGCCTGCGCTGGCGGGCCGAACTGTTGTAAGACTGTTTCGCCACACCACGCAATAGCGGACATGCGGCGCGCGTGCTGACCTACGATGAAGACATCGCGTCCATCGTCTGCCCAACCGTGTGCACCCACTACCGCGCCCCTGATGAAGACCCGGGTATCAGCGAGCTGAGGATCGGCATCGGCGACCTGTATCGTCGCGATCCGTGGGAGCCCGACGTATATCCGGATTACGCGGCACCCATCGCGCGTGCCGACGGCGACGGCCTCGCGGTCGTCAGCGCGGTGTTCGGCTTCTGGCCGAAGTTCATGCAGCCCGAGCGTCTCGACGAGAACGGCCGTAAGCGCAAGAAGCTCGATACGGTGAACGCGCGCGCGGAAACGGTCGGTTCGTCACGACTCTACGGCAACGCCTGGCGCAACGGCCAGCGCTGCCTGATTCCGGCGCGCTGGATCTTCGAGCCGTGCTACGAAACGGGCCGCAACGTATGGCACCGGATCGGCGTCGACGGCTGGCAACCGTGCTGCGTCGCCGGCCTCTGGCGGCGTTACGAAACCGCCGATGGCCATGAGCGCATCGGCATGACGATGCTCACGGTCAATGCCGACGATCATTCGGTGTTCGCGCGCATGCATCGGCCCGGCGACGAGAAGCGGGGCGTCGTGATCCTGCGCCGCGACGACTACGACGAATGGCTGCATGCGCGCGACGTCGAGGCTGCGCGTCGCATGCTGACTCTCCTTCCCGCCGGCGACATGGTCGCCGCATCCGATCAGGCGTCGCCCGCCGGCACCTGAGGTTTCGTTTTCCCTGCATTTTTCATACGCGCAACTGACGCCGCCGACCATCGGATGCACTCCGTTTTCCCGGGCGATCCGTAAAACGGCCAGACACCGGGTAATCACCGATATTCAGTCATGTTGTATATACAAGATGATCCGCTGGCACTCTCGGCGCGGGTCGTGCCGGCTGCGCGCCCGCGTGCGGACCGTGCGTGGCGCGTGCCACGGCGATCCACGGCGCGCCGCACCCGACGAGTCGAAAGGGCGGCGCGGCACGTTCCCCGTCTCGTCCAAACCATTTGCGATCCTCAGTATCTTGGAGATTTTCCCGTGTCAACGAATCCCAGTGGAAAAGCCGGTGGTCTGATCGAGGTACGCTCGATCGATTTCATTCCCGACGCCGAACGCCACGGCGGCCTGCTGAGCCAGTTCACGCTGTGGCTGTCGGCGAACATGCAGATCACGGCCATCGTCACGGGGGCGCTGGCGGTCGTGCTCGGCGGCGACGTGTTCTGGTCGCTGGTCGCGCTGCTGCTCGGCCAGTTGGTCGGCGGCGCGGTGATGGCGTTGCACGGCGCGCAGGGGCCGCAACTCGGCTTGCCGCAGATGATCTCGAGTCGCGTGCAGTTCGGCGTCTACGGCGCGATGATCCCGATCGTGCTCGTGTGCCTGATGTACATCGGTTTTTCCGCCAGCGGCTCGGTGCTCGCCGGGCAGGCCGTCGCGCAACTGCTGCACGTCGACGACGCGGCCGGCATCCTGCTGTTCGCGGCCGTGATCGTCGTGCTGACGGTGTTCGGCTATCGTGCGATCCACTTCGTCGGCCGGATCGCGAGCGTGATCGGCATCGTCGCTTTCGTCTACATGTTCGCGCAGCTGTTCGCGAACCACGACGTCGGCGCGCTGCTCGCGAACCGGCACTTCTCGCTCGCGAGCTTCCTGCTGTCGATGTCGCTGTCCGCGTCGTGGCAGATTGCGTTCGGCCCGTACGTCGCCGATTATTCGCGCTACCTGCCGCGCTCGACGTCGTCGGTCGCCACGTTCCTCGCGGTTGGCCTCGGCTCGGTGATCGGCGCGCAGGCGGCGATGGTGTTCGGCGTGTTCGCGGCCGCGCTGGCCGGCAGCCAGTTCGCGCACCATGAGGTGTCGTATATCGTCGGCCTCGGCTCGACGGGCGCCGTGGCTGCGCTGCTGTATTTCACCATCGCGTTCGGCAAGGTGACGGTGACGGCACTCAACGCGTACGGCAGCTTCATGTCGATGGCGACGATCGTCAGCGGTTTCCGCGGCAAGGGCGCGGTGTCGTCACGCAGCCGTCTCGGGTACATCTTCGGGATGATCTGCGTGTCGACGCTGATCGCGCTCGCCGGCCGCCATTCGTTCCTGAAGGAATTCACCGCGTTCATCCTGTTCCTGCTCGCGTTCTTCACGCCCTGGAGCGCGATCAACCTGGTCGACTATTACTGCTTCACGCGCTCGCGCTACGATGTGCCGGCGCTGTCCGATCCGGACGGCCGCTACGGCCGCTGGAACGTGATGGCGATCACGATCTACGTGGTCGGCATCCTGGTGCAGCTGCCGTTCATGTCGACGCATATCTACACGGGCCCGCTCGTCGACGCGCTCGGCGGCACCGACATCTCGTGGATCCTCGGCCTCGTCGTGCCGGCCGTGCTGTACTACGTCGGTGCGCGTGCATCGCGACGCAGCATCCCCGAGCGCCTGATCCTGCCGCTCGAACGCGGCGAGGTTCAGCGCTGAGCTGACTGACGCATCGCGTCGCCCGCGTGCCGGCACCCGGTGCGGGCGTTTCCCGATTGCGGTGCCGCGCACCGGCACCGTGCGGATCGCCGTGCGCTTACGAACGCGCGGCGACCGGCGCGCGGCGGCGCTGGATCATCTGCAGTGCGACCAGCGCGAGCGCTGCCGCGGCGATCAGCCCGCCGACGAGCGGCACCGCCGCATAGCCGAAGCCGGCCGAAATCGCCGCGCCGCCGGCTGCCGCGCCGAGCGCGTTGCCGAGATTGAACGCGCCGATGTTGACGGCCGAGGCGAGGCCCGGCGCTTCGTGTGCGGCACGCATCACGCGCATCTGCAACGGCGGGACCACCGCGAACGTCGCGACACCCCAGACGAGCAGCGTGACCGCGGCACCGACATGCGTGCGGGCGAGCAGCGAGAACGCGGCCATCGTCATGATCAGCAGCACGAGGAAGCCGATGAGCGTGCCGTCGAGCGAGCGGTCGGCGAGGCGTCCGCCGGCGATGTTGCCGATCGAGAAGCCGACGCCGATCAGCACGAGCATCGCGGTGACGAAGCCGGGTGTCGCGCCGGTCAGGTGTTCGAGCGTCGGGGCGACATACGTGTACAGCGTGAACATCGCGCCGGCGCCGAGCACCGTGGTCCCGAGCGCGCCGAGCACGACAGGGCGCGTAAGCACGGACAATTCGGCACGCAGGTTCGGCATCTTGCCGGCTTCACCCTTCGGCAGCGCGGCCAACAGGCCGGCGATCGCGATCAGGCCGAGCGCCGCGGTGGCCGCGAACGACATGCGCCAGCCGATCATCTGGCCGAGCCAGGTCGCGGCCGGCACGCCGCCGACGTTCGCGATCGTGAGGCCCATGAACATCGTCGCAACCGCGCTGGCCTGCTTTTCGCGCGGCACGAGGCTCGCCGCGACCACCGAGCCGAGCCCGAAGAACGCGCCGTGGTTGAGGCTCGTGACGAGCCGTGCGAGCAGCAGCGTCGTGTAGTCCGGCGCGACGGCCGACAACAGGTTGCCGATCGTGAAGATCGACATCAGCGCGATCAGCGCCGAGCGACGCGACCAGCGCGCGAGCAGCAGCGTCATCAGCGGCGCGCCGACCATCACGCCGATCGCATACGCGCTGATCAGCATGCCTGCCTGCGGAATCGACACGTGCACGCCGTCGGCGATCACGGGCAAGAGGCCCATCGGCGAGAACTCGGTCGTGCCGATGCCGAACGCTCCGGCGGCGAGCGCCAGCAGCGGCAGCGCGGCGCTGCTGCCCGGGCGGGAAGGGGAAGAAGTCGTGCTGTTCACGCGATGCGCTCCTGCAAGCATTGGGCAACGGCACCGGGCCATTGCGGACAGGGTGAAGTGTGCCTGCATTGCTTTTGCGGAAAAAGCCGCGCTCCGGCGAAACTATCTTGATTCGATATCAACAATGCGGAGTCGAGGCGGCATGCGTGTGCGGCCCGTGGGGAGCAGGTTTCAGCGATTCGTCGGCGCGGCTCGCCGTCGAAAAAAGCCCCGGTCACAGGGGGACCGTGACCGGGGCGAAAAGCATCCGCTCTTTGGCACGAGGGTTGGATGCGGGCGCAGTATATTTCGGGGCATAGGCTTTCGAAATGACGTTTAACGGCCTCTTTTCGTGCCAATTTAACAATTCTGACGTGACGGCGTCATTCGCCTTCGATCTGAAAGATTTTTCGTCCGTCCGAGCGGATGTTGAGTGCGCGATAACGACGAAGCCGGCTGAATCCACTGCCATGCGACGAGGCGGAATCCACCGCCGGCGCGCGGATCGCGCATGCCGGCGATCGATCATTCCGCTTGGCCGGCCGCGTCGCGCACCGCTTCGAGAAACCGCGCGACGACGGGAGACGCCGGCACCGCCGCACCGTCGAATACGAACTCGATATCGAAGCGGCTCGCGAGTTCGTCGAGCGCGACGAGCCGGACCGTGCTCGGGCATGTCGGCGACGCGCTTTCCGGCACGAACGCGCAGCCCATGCCGGCCGCCACGAGACCGATCAGCGTCGGGATGTCGCTACCCACCTGCGCGATGCGCGGCGTGAAGCCGGCCTGTTCGCACTGCGCCATCAGGAAGCGGTGGTGCGCGGCGGAGCGCTGCGCGTCGAACCAGACGAATGGCTCGTGTGCGACGTCGGCGAGCGTGCGCGGCGCGCGGAAGCGGCCGCCGGGCGGCGCGGGCATCGCGAGCACGAAGCGGTCGCTCAGCAGCCGCACGCCCGACAGATGCGGTGCTTCGTCTCGGCGCCACGCCATGATGCCGCCGTCGAGCTGGCCGCGCGTCAGCGCTGCCGCCTGTTCGGCAGACAGCATCGGCGCGATCGATAGCTTCACGTCCGGACACGCGTCGCGAAACGCCTTCAGCACGTTCGCGACGACCGGCAGCGGCAGGCAGTTCGGCAGCGCGCCGAGGCGCAGCTCGCCGAGCTGGCCGGACGCGCTGCGCAACGCGCGTTCGCGGCTGTCCTGCAACGTCGCGAGCAGGCCCGTCGCATCCTGCAGGAAACTCGCGCCGGCCACCGTCAGCGTGACGCCCGTCGCGCGGCGGATCAGCAGCGGCGTGCCGATCGCGTCCTCGAGTTCGCGAATCTGCCGCGACAGCGCAGGCTGGACGATGCCGGCCGCGCGGGCGCCGGCCATCACGCTGCCGGCTTGCGCGACGGCCACGAAGTAACGCAGGTGACGCAGTTCGATCTGGCGCATGCGGTGTCGACTCCGGTTGTCGGCCTTGATTCGGTGGATATGCCTGCCAAGCATAGCAAGCACCATTCGATGGTATTGGAAAAGCATGGCGGGTGTGCCGTACGATGATCGACGTTGCCGGGCCTGTCACGGGCCGCGTGCGTTCCCTTTGTCCCGACCGTGCTCCGCACCATGCCGCTTCATATCCAGACCCCCTATGTCCGCTCGCAAATCGCGTCGCGCCGTCTCGGCAAGCACATTCGATTGAAGCTCGACGCGCTGCAACCGTCCGGTTCGTTCAAATTGCGCGGCATCGGCGCGGTGTGCGAAGCGCGGCATGCGGCCGGCGCGCGCCGGTTCGTGTCGTCGTCGGGCGGCAATGCGGGCATCGCGGTTGCGTATTGCGGTCGCGAGCTCGGCGTGCCGGTGCTCGTCGCCGTGCCGGAAACCGCGTCGGCCCGCGCGCGGGCGCTGATCCGCGCGGAGGGCGCGGAGCTGGTCGTACACGGCGCGAGCTGGGTCGAGGCGAACGCTTACGCGCTGTCGGCCGTCGGCGCGCACGACGCGTTCGTGCATCCGTTCGACGACCCCGTGCTGTGGCAGGGGCATGCGACGATGATCGACGAGATGGCGGCGGCCGGCCCGAAACCCGACGCGGTCGTGCTCGCGGTCGGTGGGGGCGGGCTGCTGTGCGGCGTCCTCGAGGGGCTCGCACGCAACGGCTGGCACGACGTGCCGGTCGTCGCGGTCGAGACGGAGGGCGCGGACAGCTACGCGCGCTCGGTCGCGCAGGGGCATCCGGTCGAATTGCCGGCGATCACGAGCATCGCGACGTCGCTCGGCGCGAAGCGGCCGTGCGACGCGGCGGTTGAGTGGGCGAAGCGGCACGCGATCCATCCGGTCGTCGTGTCGGATGCGCAGGCGGTGGCTGCGTCGCTGCGGTTCGTGGATGAGCACCGGATCGTCGTCGAGCCGGCGTGCGGCGCCGCGCTGGCCGCGCTCGAACAGTCGGTGCCGGTGCTGGCTTGTGCGTCGGATATCGCGGTGATCGTGTGCGGCGGCGTAACGGTGACGGCCGAGCAGTTGCAGACGCTGAGCGCGACGTTGCGGTAACGCGGCAGCGCGCGTGCCGCGGCGCTGCCGGGCGGCGATGCGGGCGAAGACGTAACGACGGCGTGATCGCGCGGCGGGAATGATCGCGGGCGTCCGACGCTCCGGCATTCATGCGGTCCGCCGCGACGGGCTGCACGCGATCGCCGGTTACGTTACGGCGCGCATGCGCAACCGGCCTTCGGGTGTACGACGATCACGTGGCGCGGCGGGGAAGGGTGCACATGGCGCGCCGCGCGCGACGGGCGCACGGCGCGGAGAGACGGTCGCGCGATCAGTTCGCGGACGGCGCGCTGGCACCGGTCGGTGCGGACGAGGCGACTGGATCGGCGGCAGCGGGCGCGGCCGCCTTGTCCGCCGATACCGGAGCAGCGTTCGCGGGGGCAGGTGCGGCGGCTGCCGGGGCAGGCGCGGCCGATGCCGATGTCGGTGCAGCCCGCGTGGCAGCGGCGGGCGTCGATGAGGGCGGTGCCGAGGCAGACGCGGGCGTTCGAACGGAGGCAGGTGCCGGAGCCGGCATCGAAGCAGGCACAGCCGCCGTAGCGGGTGCCGGAGCCGATGCCGAGGAGGAAGCCGGGACTGCGGCCGAAGCCGACGCAGGTGCCGAAGCTGACGCCGAGGGCGAAGTCGGCACGCCACCCCGCATCGCCGCCGGCGCGACCACAGCCGATGCCGCAGCAGGCGAAGCAGGCGCGGCCGACGTGCCCGAAGCCGGCGCGACGCCCGGTGCCGACAGCGGCACCGGCGCGGCGGGCGGCGTCGGCACGACCGGCGTCGTCATCTTCATCGGTTCGCCCTGCGGCGTCGGCGCGGGTTCGGGCAGCGGCGTGACGGGTTCCTTCTCGGCGGCCTTGACGGTCGCGCGATCGCGGCGGGCCGGATCGATCTTCAGAAAATGCTCGACGAGATTGAAGAAGCGCTCATAGAACACGCCGGCGGGAATCGTCTCGCTCGCGGTCTTCACGAGCGCGTCGTCGCTCGACCCGATCGGCAGCGACAGCGAGCCGAATACGCTGAGGCCGACGCTCGCCGACGTATTCGACTTCTTCAGCGTATAGCGATCCTGCACCGCGTTCACGTACGCGATGCTCGACGAGCCGTCGGCATTCGCGTCCGCACACACGACGTGAAACTCGATCACGACGTGCATGTCGTTGTTCGGCTGGAAATTCTTGCTGCCGTCGACCGCATCGTTACGCGACGACGACACCACGTAGCCCTGGCTCAGCAGCGCGCGCCGCGCGGCCTCGCAGGTCGCGTCGGATTTCGAATGGAACGTATGCGCGTACGGGCTGGACGTCGCGTCGAACTGCTCCTGCTGGTAGATCGGCTTGGGCGGCGACGAGCACGCCGCCAGCACGGTCGCGGCCGCGAGCGCGCACGAAACGGAAAACAGGCGAAATCGGTTGTGCATGGCGTCTTTCAGAAGGCTCGGCGAGATGCCGCGCGGGGCTGCGGGCGCAGCGGCGGGGCAGTGCGATGCGCGTGGCAATCTCGTATGGCCGGGGCGTCATTATAGTTTCGTTTGATGTCGCGCTCGCTTCAGGCGGCCGGCGCGCCGCGCGCCGCGGCCAGCAATTGCGACGTCAGCGGATGGTGTTCGCCGCGCCGCGAGCGGATCGCGTGGATCTCCTCGGTCACGTCGCCCGCGCGCCCGAGCCGCCTGAGCCCACGCAGCAGCGATGCGTCGTTCGCGCCGAGTTCGCTGAGCGGAAACACGCCGAGGCCGCGCGCCGCGAACACGGCCATCAGCGCGCTGTCCTCGAACTCCCCGGCCACGCGCGGCACGATCCGTTCGCCTTCCAGCCACAGGTCGAGGCGCGAGCGCAGCGCGGAATGGGCGGTCGGCAGCAGCACGGGCAGGTCGGCGAGGCACTGCGGAAACCGCTGCCGCGCGGCCGGCGTGACGAGCGTCGCGGGGCCATACCAGTCGACCGGCGACGCGACGAGCCGCTCGCTCGTCACGCGCAGGTTCGACCCCGACGGCGCACCCTGGCCGGCCAGCACCAGATCGAGGTGATGCAGCGCGAGCTCCGCGAGCAGCGCATCGTGCTCGCCCTCGTGGCACAGCAGCCGCAGCGTGGGCGTGTCGAGCACCGGCGCGAGGATCGCGTGCGCGGCGAGCTTGGAGATGCCGTCGGCGAGCCCGACCGCGAGCCGCACGGTCGGCTGGCTGGCCGCCGCGCGCACCTCGTCGGGAATCAGCCGCCCGAGCTCGAAGATCGCTTCCGCGCGCGCAAACGCGGCCTGGCCGGCGTCGGTCATCGCGACGCCGCGCCCGGCGGGGCGCAGCAACTGGTGCCCGAGCGCCTTCTCGAGTTCGCGCACCTGCGCGCTGATCGTCTGCACGGCCATGTCGAGCCGCGCGGCCGCGCGCGCGAAGCCGCCTTCCTTCACGACGACCCAGAAATAGTACAGATGTCGGAAATTGAGCATCGGATCGTAATTTCGGAAAAACCGAACCAAAAATCAGATTCTCTCTGATTTTTACGAAGTTCGTGGCCGCATATCATCTGGCTTTCCACTTTCGTATCGGCCCTTTTCATGGACTACCTGCTGACGCTTGCCGCCGACCCCGCCGTCTGGGCCGCGCTCCTCACGCTCGTCGTGATGGAAGTCGTGCTCGGCATCGACAACCTGATCTTCATCTCGATCCTCAGCAACAAGCTGCCCGAAGCGCAGCGCGCCCGCACGCAGCGCCTCGGTATCGCGCTCGCGCTGGTGATGCGCCTCGCGCTGCTCGGCAGCGTCGCGTGGATCGCGAGCCTCACCGAACCGGTGTTCACGCTGTTCGACCATGCGTTCTCGTGGCGCGACATGATCCTGCTGTCGGGTGGTCTGTTCCTCGTGTGGAAGGCGACCACCGAGATCCATCACCACGTGTCGCACGACGGTGAAGGCGCGGGCGGTGCCGGCGGCGCGGTCGGCCTGACGATGTGGGCCGCGATCGGCCAGATCGTGATGCTCGACATCGTGTTCTCGATCGACAGCATCGTGACCGCGATCGGCATGACCGAACACGTGCCGATCATGTTCGTCGCGGTGATCGTCGCGGTGAGCGTGATGCTGTTCGCCGCGCAGCCGCTCGCACGCTTCATCGACCGCAACCCGACCATCGTGATGCTCGCGCTGTCGTTCCTGGTCGTGATCGGCATGACGCTGATCGCCGAAGGGTTCGGTTCGCACGTGCCGAAGGGTTACATCTACGCGGCGATGGCGTTCTCGGCCTTCGTCGAAGGCATGAACATGCTGGCGCGGCGTGCGAAGGCGAAGCGCGCGGCACGCACGCAAGGCCACTGAGCCACCGCGCGTGACGCCGGCAGTGGCCGGCTCGCGCGCGTCATACGGAATCCGGACGACATTCGCCCGCAAAGGAGAGATGCGATGAAATGCCCTGTCTGCAAGACGCCCGACCTGCTGATGGCCGAGCGCCAGTCGATCGAGATCGACTACTGTCCGACGTGCCGCGGCGTGTGGCTCGATCGCGGCGAACTCGACAAGCTGATCGCCCGCGAAACCGATGACGCGCCGGCACACCGCGCCGCCGCGCCGGCGCCACCCGATGCGCCTGCGCAACGTGGTCGCGACGATGGCTGGGGGCGCGACGGGCGCTCGCACGACGAGCGTTACCGGCACGACGGCCGGCGTCGCAAGAAGTCGGTGTTCGACCTGTTCGATTTCGATTGAGGCCGCCGGCACCCGCCGCGTGCCGCGCGTCGTGAAACGAGCCCCGCACAGGCATTGCCTGGCGGGGCTTGTTCATCGTCGGTACGGCCTCGGGCAGTACCGGAGCGAGACGCTTATGCGTCGCCGGCTTTCACGTCGATACGGCGCGGGCGGGTTTCTTCGCGACGCGGAATCGTCAGCGTGAGCACGCCGTCGCGCAGGTTCGCGTCGATCCTCGACGTGTCGAGGTCCGCACTCAGCACGAACGTGCGCACGAAGCGCGGCGCGCGAACTTCCGCATGCCGCACGCGCAACTCGGCCGGCGTGTCGATGCGTGCTTCGGCTTCGATCGTCAGCGTGCTGTCGTGCACCTTCACGTCGAGGTTTTCCCGCGGCACGCCGGGCAGGTCGGCGCGCAGCGTGACGCACTGCGAATCTTCGACGATGTCGACGGCCGGCACGATCGCGGGCCGACGCGATGCGTCCTCGGCGGCGGCGGTGGCGGTCGCGCCAGCGGACGGGGTGCCGGGCTGGCGTTCGGTCAGGGTCTGGTTCGTATTCATGTCGTTCTCCTGAAGGTGATTCCGAGGTTACTGGACGGTGATGGCGCGCGGCTTCGATTCTTCGCGACGCCCGACGCGAATCAGCAGGCAGCCGTTTTCGTAGCGGGCGCTGACGTTGTCGGGATCGGCGTTCTGCGGCAGCTCGACCACGCGGCGGAACTTGCCGTGAAAGCGCTCCTGCGCATACGTGCGCACGTCCTCGCCTGCTTGCTGCGGCACGGGCTTGCGCTCGCCGCTGATCGTCAGCAGATCCTTGTCGATCGATACGTCGAAGTCCGCCGCGGCCATGCCGGGCGCGAACGCGACGATTTCGATCGTGTCGTCGGTCGCGCCGATGTTCAGCGCGGGGAATGCGCTCGGCCGGCCCTCGCGGATGCCGGTCGGAAGTCCGCCGAACAGGCCCGCCATCTGGCGCTGGATGCGGGCGAATTCGTCGAACAGGTCGTTGCCGAAATAGAGATCGCTCATGATGGTCCTCCTGCACGTGAAGCGCGGAATACGCAGCGGGCGCTGACGACAAGGCGCCGCGCGGTTTTCCGCTGGATTGAAACGGGGCGGCGCGATACCGGCGCTGCCCGGCACCGCGTAATTAGAGGTCGTCGAAACGGATTTCAAGAGGGCAATCGCACGTTGAGTCGCCGCAGCGCGACGCCGCGAATCGATGCGACAATCCCCGCGCATCAACTGACCTCGGAGACGGGACGCACATGGACATTCAACGTATCGCGATCGTCGGCACCGGCGTGATCGGCGCGAGCTGGACGGCTTTCTATCTGACGCAGGGTTTCGACGTCGTCGCGACCGACCCGGCGCCGCAGGCCGACGTGCGGCTGCGCGACGCGCTGACTGCGTTTCTCGGCGAGCGGGCCGCCGAACTTGCCGCGCGGCTGTCGTTCGATGCCGATCTCGTGCGTGCGCTTGACGGTGTCGACTTCGTGCAGGAGAACGGCCCCGAGCGGCTCGACCTGAAGCGTGCGCTTTACCGGCAGATGGACGACGTGCTGCCCGCGCACGTGCCGATCGCGTCGAGCTCGTCGGGCCTGAAAACGTCCGATATCCAGACCGCATGCGCGAAGCATCCGGAACGCTGCCTGATCGCGCATCCGTTCAATCCGCCGCACCTGATCCCGCTCGTCGAGCTGGTCGGCGGCGAGGCGACCGGCCAGGACGTGATCGCGCGCGTGAAGGATTTCTACGACGCGCTCGGCAAGCAGACCATCGTGCTCAACAAGGAGATGACCGGCCACGTCGCGAACCGCCTCGCGGCCGCGCTGTTCCGCGAGGTGTATCACCTCGTCGGCGAAGGCGTCGTGAGCGTCGCCGACGCGGACAAGGCCGTCGCGTGGGGTCCCGGGCTGCGCTGGGGGCTGATGGGGCAGTGCCTGACCTATCACCTCGGCGGCGGTGCGGGCGGGATCGCGCACTTTCTCGAACACCTGTCGGGGCCGATCACGAGCTGGTGGGACGACCTCGGCACGCCTTCGTTCGATCCGGAAGTCGATCGCAAGCTGAACGACGAGCTGCGCGCGATTCAGGGCGAACGCTCGATGCAGGAACTGGCGGCGGAGCGCGACCGGTTGCTCGTCGAACTGATCGACGCGCGGCGCCGCAGCTTCCTGCCCTGAGCGCATCGCCGCGCGGCGTTCCGGTTACGCCGTGAAAGGCTATTGCTGTTCGGCCGTTTGCGGTGCCCGTGGCGTCTGCGCGAGCCACGCGGGCTGAGTGGCCTGAACCAGTTCGCGGTTGCGCGCGCGCGTCGCGGCATTCGGCGGATAGTTGCCGTCGTTCGTCGGCAGTTCGCCGTCGAGATAGGCCTGCCTGAGCTGGTCGATCACTTCCGCGCGGGTCAGCCCCGGTGTGGGGGCCGACGCATCGGTCTGGGCAAAGGCGGGGGACAGCAGGGCGGCTGCAGCGGTCGCGACGGCGAATCGCAGGACGTTCTTCATGGTGGGCTCCGATCAAGGGGACGGGTACCGGAGGCGCGCGGCGAGGTGCGATGCGTTCCGATGGGGGCCCATTGTCGCGAGCGGGTGCTGCGCGGACGATGACGCATTCCGGGCGAAGCTGTCAGGTGCGACCGACGCGCCCGGGTGCGGCCGGGCGCGCGGTGCCGCTACAGCTCGGCCGCCGCCGTGATCAGCGTGGCTTCGAGCGCGAGCGTCGAGCGCGACGCGGCCGCCGGGCGGTCGATCACGTATTCGAGTTCGCCGAGTTCGGGCAGCCCCGCGTCGAGCCGCGCGAGCCCGGCCGGGATCACGTAGCCGGCGAACGCGCTGACGCCGAGCCCCGCGCTCGCGGCGGCGCGCAGCACCGCGACGCTGCTGCTCACGACCGCGATCCGGTACGGCCGTCCGACGGCTTCGAGCGACTCGAGCACGCGGCGGCGCGACACGCTCGGCTCCGGATGCATCGCGAGCGGCAGCACGGCCTCGTGGCCGGTAATCCGCGAATCGGGGCCGGTGCACCAGTACAGCGGCTCGCTGCGGATCACGCGGCCGCGCCGGCTGCCGGCGATGCGTTTTGCGAACACCAGATCGTGCCGGCCTTCGTCGAGCGCGTCGAACAGGTCGCCCGACAGCCCCGTCGAGATCGCGAGCTCGACATCCGGATTGCGCTGCACGAAGCTCGCGAGCGCGGCCGTCAGGTGCGCCGACGCGAAATCCTCCGACATCGCGAGCCGCACCTTGCCCGACAGCGGCGGCCCGCACACCGACGTGACGGCCTCATCCATCAGTTCGAGGATGCGCACCGCGTAGCGGAACAGCGCGTCGCCGTGCTGCGACAGGTGCACGTTGCGCGTGTCGCGTTCGAACAGCGGCCGGTCGAGCAGCTCCTCGAGGCGGCGGATGTGCTGGCTGACGGTCGACTGAGACAGGCTCACGCGCTCGGACGCGGCGGTGAAGCTGCCGGACTGGGCGACGGCGACGAAGCTGCGCAGCAGCTCGGGCGGTAACGGGCGCATTGCTAAATCCACTGAATCGGTTTCGACAACTTCATAAATGGCCGGATTATGCGGCGCTAGTATCGGATCACGCGCCAGTGCGGCCTCTGCGAACGGGGGCCACCGGACGCGTAGCCCGTGTCGCGCCGCCGGCTTTATCGGTCAGTCTAAGCCATCCGGCGTCCGGCCCGAAACCGCATCATCCCATCGACCGCCCGAGAACGCGCTCGCACGACGAGCCGCCGGGCCGCGGCGCACCGCCGCAGGAGACAGATCGTCCGTGCCCGGGATCGGCGTGCGGGCCTGACTCCCGCATGCGTCAGGCGCCCGTCACGAAGAGACTGGAGACGACTCATGATCATCTACGGAACCGCGCTGCTGGCGTTCTGCCACCTGGCCGGACTGTTCCTCGGCGACCTGCTCGGCAGCGCGATCGGCGTGAAAACCAACGTCGGCGGCGTCGGGATCGCGATGCTGCTGCTGATCTGCCTGCGCCTGTGGCTGCACCGCCGTGGCTGGCTGCCGAAGGAGACCGAGGCGGGGGTCGGTTTCTGGGGCGCGATGTACATTCCGGTCGTCGTCGCGATGGCCGCGAACCAGAACGTTGTCGCCGCGCTGAAGGGCGGGCCGGTCGCGCTGCTCGCCGCCATTGGCGCGGTCGCGATCTGCGCATGCTGCATCGCGGTACTCGTGCGCACCGGGCGCGACGACACGGCCTTCGCGGGCGTGCCGCAATTCGAACAACAGTGACGGAGGCCGCCATGCTGCAGATGCTCGAAAAAACCGTCGCCCACAACGGGCTCGTCGCATCGTTCGCGCTGGTCGGCCTGATCATGTGGATCTCGTCGATCGCGTCGCGCAAGCTCACGTTCGGCCGCGTGCACGGCTCCGCGATCGCGATCGTGATCGGCCTCGTGCTCGCCTACGTCGGCGGCGCATTCACCGGCGGCGAGAAGGGGCTGGCCGACGTCAAGCTGTTCGCCGGTATCGGCCTGATGGGCGGCGCGATGCTGCGCGATTTCGCGATCGTCGCGACCGCGTTCGAAGTGCAGCCGACCGAGGCGCGCAAGGCCGGCCTCGTCGGCGTCGTGTCGCTGCTGCTCGGCACCGTGCTGCCGTTCATCGTCGGCGCGTGCATCGCGCGCGCGTTCGGCTATACCGACGCGGTCAGCATGACGACCATCGGCGCGGGCGCCGTCACCTACATCGTCGGGCCCGTCACGGGCGCGGCGATCGGTGCAAGCTCCGACGTGATCGCGCTCAGCATCGCGACGGGCCTCGTGAAGGCGATCATCGTGATGATCGGCACGCCGGTCGCGGCCGGCTTCATGGGCCTGAAGACGCCGCGCTCCGCGATGATCTTCGGCGGCCTCGCCGGCACCGTGAGCGGCGTGAGCGCGGGTCTCGCCGCGACCGACCGCCGGCTCGTGCCGTATGGCGCGCTGGTCGCGACGTTCCATACCGGCGTCGGCTGCCTGCTCGGGCCGTCGGTGCTGTTCTTCACGACGCGCGCGCTGGTCGGCGCGTGACCGCGCGTGGCCCGTCGCGCGCGGGCCGCATCCATCGCGGCGTCCTCTGAGTCGGATTCGTCAACATCATCAATCGGCGGCGGCGCCAGGCTTAGAATGCCGCTGAACCATCGAAGCGGGAGAACTGTTCATGACGGGATGGAATCACGCGCGGCAGGCGCGCGATGCACGCCTCGCGGCCGGCGCGGCCTACGCGCGGGGCAAGCGGGTCGATGCGCGCGACACCGTCGCGTTGCTCGAGGCCGTGCTGCGGCCCGGCGATCGCGTGTGCCTCGAAGGCGACAACCAGAAGCAGGCCGACCTGCTCGCGACGGCGCTCGCCGACGTCGACAGCGCGAAGATCCACGACCTGCACATGGTGCAGTCGGGCGTCGTGCTGCCCGAGCATCTCGACGTGTTCGAGCGCGGCATCGCGAAGCGGCTCGATTTCGCGTATTCGGGCCCGCAGTCGCAGCGGATCGCGAAGTTGCTGTTCGGCGGCAAGATCGCGCTCGGCGCGGTGCACACGTATCTCGAACTGTTCGCGCGCTACTTCATCGACCTCACGCCGCATGTCGCGCTGATCGCGGCGGTCAGCGCCGACGCCGACGGCAATCTGTATACCGGCCCGAACACGGAAGACACGCCGACCGTCGTCGAGGCCACCGCGTTCAAGGACGGCATCGTGATCGCGCAGGTCGACCGGATCGTCGACAAGGTGCCGCGCGTCGACATTCCGGGCGACCGCGTGCATTTCGTCGTCGAGGCCGGCCGGCCGTTCTACGTCGAGCCGCTGTTCACGCGCGACCCGGCCGCGATCACCGAGACGCAGATCCTGACCGCGATGCTCGCGATCAAGGGCATCTACGAACCGTACGGGATCAAGCGCTTGAATCACGGAATCGGCTTCAACACGGCCGCGATCGAGCTGCTGCTGCCGACCTACGGCGCGAAGCTCGGGCTGAAAGGCAAGGTCTGCACGCACTGGGCGCTCAATCCGCACCCGACGCTGATTCCCGCGATCGAATCGGGCTGGGTCGAGCAGATCCACTGCTTCGGCTCCGAAGTCGGGATGGACGACTACATCCGCGCGCGCTCCGACGTGTGGTTCACGGGCCCGGACGGCTCGCTGCGCTCGAACCGTGCGTTCTGCCAGACCGCCGGCCTTTACGCGTGCGACATGTTCATCGGCTCGACGCTGCAGATCGACCTGTCCGGCCATTCGTCGACGGTCACCGCCGAGCGGATCGCCGGTTTCGGCGGCGCGCCGAACATGGGCAGCGACGCGCGCGGCCGCCGCCACCCGAGCGAGCCGTGGCTGAAGGCCGGCGCGGAAGCCGACCCGGACACGCCGGCGGCGCTCAGGCGCGGCCGCAAGCTGGTCGTGCAGATCGGCGAGACCTTCGGCGACAAGAACGTGCCGATGTTCGTCGAGAAGCTCGATGCGCTGAAGCTCGCCGACAAGCTGCAGCTCGACCTCGCGCCGATCATGGTCTACGGCGACGACGTCACGCACATCGTCACCGAGGAAGGGATCGCGAACCTGCTGATGTGCCGCGACAAGGACGAACGCGAGCATGCGATCCGCGGCGTGGCCGGCTATACGGAAGTCGGCCGCGGCCGCGACCGCAGGATGGTCGAGCGCCTGCGCGAGCGCGGTGTGATCCGCCGCCCGGAAGATCTCGGCATCGATCCGCTCGACGCCGACCGCCGCTGGCTCGCCGCGCGCTCGATCAAGGATCTCGTGCACTGGTCGGGCGGCCTGTATGCGCCGCCGGCCCGGTTCCGCAACTGGTGAGGAAGAGGGCATGGAACAGTTGAACTATCGCTTCACCGCGCGCGGGCGTGCGCGGGGCGAACTAGCCACCGCGCTCGTTGGCGTGGTCGCGTCCGGCAATCTCGAGGTGCTCGTCGAGCGCGTGCTGCCGGGCAACGAATGCGAGATCGACATCCGCACCGCGGCGGTCGGTTTCGGCGCGGTGTGGCAGGCGGTGGTGTCGGACTTCGTCGAACGGCGCGCGCCGGGCGGCCTGAAGCTGTCGATCAACGACGGCGGCGCGCGGCCGGACATGGTGTCGCTGCGGCTCGCGCAAGCCGTGCGCGCGATCGAGGGGGACGCATGATGACCGACGCGATCCACGACGCACCGCCGTTCGTCGCGAACGCCGCGAGCTGGTACGAAGCGTCGGCGCGCCAGCGCATCGACGGGCTGCTCGACGCGGGCAGCTTCACGGAATTTCTCGGGCCGGCCGAACGCGTGACGAGCCCGCACTTGCCGCTGTTCGACCTGCCGCAGCAGTTCGACGACGGGATGGTGGTCGGCCACGGCCGGCTCGGCGGCCAGCCGGTGTTCGTCGCCGCGCAGGAGGGCCGCTTCATGGGCGGCGCGTTCGGCGAAGTGCACGGCGCGAAGCTCACCGGATTGCTGCGCGCCGCACGCGACGTCGGCAAGCCGGTGCTGATCCTGTTCGACACCGGCGGCGTGCGGCTGCAGGAAGCGAATGCGGGCGAGCTCGCGATCGCCGAGATCATGCGTGCGCTCGTCGAGGCGCGCGCGGCGGGCGTGCCGGTGATCGGGCTGATCGGCGGGCGCGCGGGCTGCTACGGCGGCGGCGGGCTGCTCGCCGCGTGCTGCTCGGCGCTCGCGGTGTCCGAGCAGGGGCGCATCAGCGTGTCGGGGCCCGAGGTGATCGAGACCAACCGCGGCGTCGAGGAATTCGACGCGAAGGACCGCGCGCTGATCTGGCGCACGATGGGCGGCAAGCACCGTCGGCTGATCGGCAGCGCGGATCGCTATGTGGCCGATACGCCCGATGCGTTTCGCACGGCCGCGCTCGACCTGATCGGCCGTGCGCCGACATTCGATGTGGCGATGCTGCGAGCGGAGCAGGCGCGGCTCGAAGCGCGCGTCGAGCGGTTCGGCGCGTGCAGGGATGCGCTCGACGTGTGGCGTGCGCTCGGCGCGAGCGAGCCGGAAGCGATTCCCGGTATGTCCGACGATGAATTCGCGAAGCTCGCCGAAAAACTGCAGGAGCAGCAATGAAACCGACCCTCACGCTCACTTCGTTCGCTGCCCCCGTTGGGGCGGCCCGGCGGGAGGCAGCATGACGCTCGATGAAGTTCTCAATTCGCTGTTCCCCAAAGGTCATTCGATCAAGCGAAACGGCGGCCTGCTGACGGGCCACGCTGAACTGACCGGCACGCGCGTCGACGTGATCGGCGTCGCCGATCGCTTGCCGTTCGGCATCGACGAAGCCGTCACGCTCGCATCGCACGTGCTCGACACGATCGAGCGCGGCGGCGGCACGCCGATCCTCGTGTTCGTCGACAGCGACAGCCAGCGGATGAGCAAGCGTGACGAACTGCTCGGCCTGAACGAAGGGCTGTCGCATCTCGCGAAATGCCTGATGCATGCGGAGCTTGCCGGGCACCGGACGATCGGCCTGCTGTACGGCCATACGGCCGCGGGCGCGTTCATCGCGACCGCGCTCGCGACACGCACGTTGCTCGCGGTGCCGGGTGCCGAGCCCGAGGTGATGGACCTGCCGTCGATGTCGCGCGTAACGAAGCTGCCGATCGACGTGCTGAAGCAGATGGCACGCTCGACGCCGGTGTTCGCGCCGGGGCTCGACAATCTCGTGAAGATGGGCGCCGTCGACGCCGTGCTCGATCCAGCCCGCGCGCTCGACGCGCAGGTCGGCGAATGGCTCGGCAAGCCGGCCGATCGCAACGATGGTCGTGCGGCGCGCGGCCGGCCGGTCGCGGCCGACGTCGCGCGACGCGTCGAGGCACTCGCGCGTGCCGCACGCTGACACGCCGCTGCGACGCCACACGCTCGTCACGCTGACGGCGGCCGGGTGGCGCGCGGTATGCGCGCGCGATCCCGCGCTGGCGGCCGATCCGCTCCTGCAGGCGTGGGCCGCGCGCGGCTGGCCGATGATCGTGCGCCGCGCGTCGCACGACGAGGCCGATGCGCGGCGCGTGCCGCTCGGCTTGCCGCTGCCGCCTTCCGCGGGCAAGCGGCGCATCGCTCTGAACGTCGCCGCCGACGCGGTGGAGTCGGTCGGCCCGCTGCCCACGCTGGCCGACGTGCTGGCCGCTGCGCCCGACGCATGGCACGCGACGCTGCGCGAGCTGGATGCGCTCGGCGCGCGCTGCGGCGTGCAGGGTCGCGTGTTCGGCAGCCTCGCGTGGCAGGCGCTGACGGGCGAGCGCTATCTGAGCGGGTCCTCCGATCTCGACATCGTGTTCCCGCTGCCGGACGCCGCATCGCTTGCCGCGCTGCTCGACGGCCTGGCGGCACTCGACGCGCGCGCGCCGATGCGCATCGACGGCGAACTGCTGCGCGACGACGGCGCGGGCGTGAACTGGCGCGAATTGCATGCGCGGCTGCCTGAAGTCGCGGTCAAGACGGCGATCGCCGTCGAACTGATGTCCGCCGACGCATTCACGGGAGGCATGCGATGAGTGCATGGGCCGCCTGCCGGACGGCCGCGCCGTCCGAAGCCGAGCGCATCGCCGAACTCGCCGAGCGCAGCCTCGTGCTCGAAATCGAGACATATCCGAAACCGGGCCTCGTCAGTCACGTCGACACCGGCAGCCATGCGGACATGGACGCCGCGACGTTCGCGCGCAGCGCGGCCGTGCTGCGGCCGTACTTCGCGGAACTCGCCGACGCCGGCGCGCGTGACGCGGACATGGCCGTGCTGCGCAAGATCGGGCTGCGCGCGGAACACGCGATGCTCGCGGCGACCGGCGGCGTCAACACGCATCGCGGCGCGATTTTCGGGCTCGGGTTGCTGTGCGCGGCCGCCGGCCGCCGCACGGCGCCCGGCACGGCGGCCCGCACGATGACGCTCGGCGCGTTCGTCGCGCAGCGGTGGGGCACCGAGATCCTCGGCGGCCCGCGGCTGCCGGACAGTCACGGCGAGCGCGCGAGCCGCCGCTACGGCGTCGGCGGCGCGCGTCGCGAGGCGGCCGACGGGTTCGCGACCGTGTACGGCGTCGGATTGCCCGCACTGCGCCGCGCGCAGCGCTGCGTGCCGGACGATCCGGAGGCCGCGCGCGTCGACGCATGCTTCGCGCTGATCGCCGCGCTCGACGATACGAATCTGCTGCATCGAGGTGGGCAGGCCGGCCTCGATTTCGCGAGGGCCACGGCACGCGCATTCGTCGCCCGCGGCGGCATACGCGCTCGCGACTGGCGATTGCGCGCGGCCGCCGCACACCGCGCGTTCGTCGCACGCCGGCTGAGCCCGGGCGGGGCGGCCGACCTGCTGGCGATGAGCGTGTTCGTCGACGCACTCGAAGCGGCCGAGGAGGGACGATGACGCTGGCGATCCTGTGTTCGGGGCAAGGCGCGCAGCGGGCGGACATGTTCGAATTGACCGGCGCCGCGCCACAGGCTGATCCGCTGTTCGAGCATGCGGGCCGGCTCCTTGGCGACGATCCGCGCGACTGGGTGCGGCATGCCGAACCGGACGCGCTGCGCGAGAACCGCGCCGCGCAGATTCTTTGCACGGTGCAGGCGCTCGCGGCGGCTGCGTTGCTCGAAGCGGTGTGGCCGCGCCGGCGCTGTGTCGCGGGGTACAGCGTCGGCGAAGTCGCGTCGTGGAGCGTCGCGGGGATGATCGATCCGCACGACGCGCTGGATCTGGCCGACGCGCGCGCGCGCGCCATGGACGCCGCGAGCGGCGGCGACGAACGGATGGCGTTCGTGCGCGGGCTGACGCGCGCGCAGCTCGCGCAACTATGCGACGGCCGCGATGCGGCGATCGCGATCGCCAACCCGGGCGACGCATTCGTGGTGGCCGGGCGGCAGGCCGACGTTGCCGCGGTGGCCGACGACGCGACACGCGACGGTGCGCTGCGCGTTGCGCCCGTGTGCGTACGGATCGCGTCGCACACGCGCCGGCTCGCGTCGGCGGTGCCCGCGTTTCGCGCGTCGCTGGCTGCCGTGAACGTGCGCCGGCCGTCGCCCGGTACGCGGCTGCTTTCGGGGATCGACGGCGCGTCGGTGCTCGATGTCGGCACGGGGCTGGACAAGCTCGCGCGGCAGATCGCGGAGCCGGTCGAGTGGGCGGCCTGCCTGGCCGCGTGCGTCGAGGCCGGCGCGACCGCGTTTCTCGAGCTCGGCCCGGGCCGAGCCTTGGCCGAGATGGCGGGCGGCGCTTATCCGGCACTGACGGCACGCAGCGTCGCGGATTTTCGTTCCGTCGACGGTATCGCGAGCTGGCTCGCGCGCGTCGCGGCCGGCTGACGGGCGGCGCGCGAGCGGCCCGGAAACGCGTGGCAATCCCGGCAAGATCGATTCCGGAACCGGCCCGCCAGATGGTTGTTGCGCACCGGGTGTTGCGCCGGCGCAGCAGCGTCGCAGCGGGCGCTTGCCACGCGGATTGGCGTCGCTACAATGGCGCCCGCCATGAGATCAGTCGCCTTCCTCCTCGCCGTGCTTTGCTGCGCGGCGACCGCCCACGCCAGCCCGATTCCGTCCGATGCCGCATCGGTCGGTACGTACTTCTCGTATGACAATGCGGCGGCCGACGCGACCGTCGACCTGATCGGACAGGCGCAGCGCCGCGTGCTGCTGGCCGGCTACGCGTACGTGCCGCCCGCGGTCGCGGCGGCGCTGCGCGACGCGCGTTCGCGCGGGATCGAAGTGCGGGTCGTGCTGGTGCGTTCGTCGCGTACGGGCAAGTACAGCGGCGCGGGTTATCTGAAATCGGCCGGCATCGACGTCGCGATCGATTCGCGGCACGGCGATCCCGCGCCGCGCTTCGTGATCGTCGACGACAGCGTCGCGCTGACGACACTGTCCGACGGCGCGCCCGCGCACGCGGAAACGGTGAACGTGTTCCATCGCGCACCGGAGCTCGCGCAGTCGTACGCGCAGTCGTTCTGGCGGCTGTATCGGCAGGCCGGCGGGCTCTGAGCGCCTGACGGCGGACCGCCCGGGCAAACGCCACCCATCCTTTTCCCGCCGTAATCCGCATGCCGCGCGCGCCGGTATGACCCTGCTTGCATCGGCGCGTCCGATGAACCATGCTCGTTGAACAGGTTGCCGGTGCGCGTGTCGCGCATCCGGCGCAACGGGCAGGGAGCCATCGTGATCGAGTGTTTTGCCGATCGTGCCGACGCGGGGCGCCGGCTTGCGCATGCGCTGCAGGAGTATGCGGGGCGTCGCGACGTCGTCGTGCTCGCGCTGCCGCGTGGCGGCGTGCCGGTCGCATTCCCGGTCGCGCAGGCGCTGCGCGCGCCGCTCGACGTGCTGGTGGTGCGCAAGCTCGGCATGCCGTCCGATCCGGAATTCGCGATCGGCGCGATCGCGACCGGCGGAGCGATCCACCTGCAGCATTCGGCGATCCGCGCGATGGGCGTGACCGATGCGCAACTGGCCGACGTGATCGCGCGCGAGACAGCCGAACTGCAGCGCCGCGAAGCGCTGTATCGCGGCGCCCGGCCGCCGCTGCCGGTCGACGGCCGGATCGCGATCGTCGTCGACGATGGCGTCGCGACCGGCGCGTCGATGCGCGTTGCGCTGCAGGCGCTGCGCGAACGCCATCCCGCGCGCATCGTGGCGGCCGCACCCGTCGCGCCGGACGGTGCCCGGCATGCGTTCGACGATCTGGCCGACGCGTTCGTGACGGTGTTGCAGCCGCTGTCGTTCTTCGGGATCAGCCAGTTCTACGCGCGTTTCGACCAGACCGGGGACGACGAGGTGCGTGCGCTCCTCGACGCGGCCCGCGCGCCTGACGACGACATCACGTCCGCCTGATACGGCGCCGGCGCGATCCCGGGCGAGCGGCTTCGGCCTGCACGAATACGCGCTGCAGCGCCGGATGGACTTCGCGTTGCCAGCGCGCGCCCGTGAACAACCCGTAATGATCGCAATCGCCGACATCGAGGCGCTGGCGCTCGCCGGCCTCGAGGCCGCGACACATGGCGAGCGCTGCGTGCGTCTGGCCGATGCCCGTGACGGCGTCGCATTCGCCTTCGACCGTCAGCAGCGTGACGCCGCGCAGCGCGGCCGGCTCGACGCGCTGCCCGCCGACGTCCCACGTGCCGTTCGCGAGGCACATTCGCTGAAACACGATATCGACGGTATCCAGGAAGTATTCGGCCGGCATGTCGAGCAGCGCCGTGTATTCGCGCAGCGCACGCCGTGCGTCCGCCAGCGCCGTCAGGTCGAAATGCGACGCCGCGCGCGCGTAGTCCTCGATCAGCGTCAGAAAGCGTTGCGGATACAGCAGCGCGATCTCGCCTTGCTGAAGATAGGTCGGGAACACGTGCCGGCCGCGGCCGGGGAAGCGCGGCGGCACAATGTCGATCAGGTGGCGGCGGCACCACGCGAGCGACCGGGACGCGGCGGTCGTGCCGAGCGTGGTCGGGTTGACGCGCGCGTCGAGCGGCCCGCCGATCAGCGTGATGCTCGCGGGTGGTGCGAGGCCGCGAGTGGCGCGCAGCGCAAGTGCGCCGAGCGCGGGAACGGTGGCCTGGCACACGGCGACGACGTGCAGCGGTCGCTCGTCGCGGGCGAGCGCGTCGACGAAGCCGTCGAGCGTCGCCACGTATTCGTCGAGCCCGAAGCGACCCGCCGCGAGCGGGACGTCGCGCGCATTGACCCAGTCGGTCACGCAGACGTCGCCGTCCGCGAGCAGCGCCTCGACGGTCTCCCGCATCATCACGGCCGCATGTCCGGCGAGCGGTGCGCACAGCAGCACCGTGCGCCGCGCGGCGTCGCGCGCGAAGCGTCGCAGCTGGCAGAACGGCGTGCGCGCGACGATCCGCTCGTCGATCGCCGGGCGCCGGATCTCGAATCGCGGCGGCCCGGCGGCGGGCCCGAGGAGCGGCTCGAACAGGTCGTCGTAGCACGACGACGCGGCGTGCGCCAGCGTCGCGGCGGGCCATGCGTCGAACGCGTGGCGCGTCGCCGCGCGCCAGGCGCGCATCCATTCCCGCTGCTGCTCGACGACGGTGTACCACATGGCGAACCTTGGGGCGGAGGGGGCGTGAATCTGCATTATGGTCACTCTGGCCGCGCAGCGGGTGTCGGAAACGCGAACAAGCCCTAGGCGGCGACACACGGCGCTGCTACAGTCGTCGGTCCCATTCCCTCAAGCGGAGCGTTCTCGATGAAGCTGATCGGCATGCTGGATTCCCCGTTCGTGCGCCGTGCCGCCATTTCGGCGAAGCTGCTCGACCTGCCGTTCGAACACGAGTCGATCTCGGTGTTCCGTCAGTTCGACAAGTTCCAGACATTCAACCCGGTCGTGAAGGCGCCGACCCTCGTGACCGACGACGGTGCGACGCTGATCGATTCGTCGCTGATCGTCGACTATCTCGACCATTGCGTCGCGCCTGAGCGGCGCCTGCTGCCCGACGCCGCCGACGCGCGGCTGCGCACGCTCGTGCCGGTCGGATTCGCGCTGGCAGCGGCGGAGAAGACCGTGCAGGTGGTGTACGAGCACGCGCTGCGGCCAGCCGAGAAGCAGCACGCGCCATGGCTCGAGCGCGTACTGGGCCAGATCGAGGCCGCGTATGGCGAGCTCGAGCCGCTCGTCGCGGCCGCGAATGGCTGGCTCGGCGGCGCGCGCCTGCTGCAGTCCGACGTGACCGTCGCCGTCGCGTGGCGCTTCACGCAATTCATGGCTGCCGATTACCCGGCACTCGCACGGATCGATCCGGCCCGTTATCCGGCACTCGCCGCGCATTCGGCTCGGGCGGAAGCGCTGCCGGCGTTTGTCGAGACGCCGCTCGCCTGAAGCAGGCGGCTGTCGCGTCGGCGCGGGCGCGAGGGCGGTGGGCGATGTAACCGGCGTGCGATTCCGCCGGGACGCGTGCCGGTTTCCGGCACGGATCGACCCGGCCGCTATCGGTCGCCAGGTTGCCCGGTCGCCCGTTTTCGCCCGGCGCGGCGTCCGCAAGACGCCGCCGCGCACGCTCCGTCTGGCGTTCCCGAACCATCCGCCGCGACCCGCTCGGCCCCGTGCGCCAAAGGCCCGGCCGATTGTTCTCCGTCACTGACAAGTGACTTCGCATCCGCGCTGTTTATCCGGTTGCGGCCGGTCCCTAGAATCCACTCCATCGAATACGCATTGCCTGATGGAGCCGATGATGAGAGCGCTGATCGAATCGAGTCTGTACCACCCGTCCGTCGTGTTGCCGCTTGCCGCGTTGACGCAGCTGATGGTCGAGCGCGATTTCAATCTCGGCCAGGTCGGCCTGATCGTCGCGGCGCGCGGTGCGCAGGCTGCGGTGTCGCGTTCGCGGGCGCTGATCTTCTGCCGCCACTGCGAAGCGCACGCATGATCGCGCAGCCACCCAACAGATGAAAAAAAGCCCGGCCGGCGCAAGCCGGTCGGGCAGATCGGATTCGATCGAGCCCCGGCTTTTGCCGGGGCTTTTTCTTGGGCGATGCTCAGGCGCGTGCAGTCGATACGGCGCCGTAAATCTCCGCGTCGTCGTCCTCGCGCATCTGGCGAACCAGCTGGTGCGCCTCGCGGCGCGTCGCGACGGCCGGCGGCGAGCCCTTGAGCGGCTGGCGCGCGGTTTCGGCAAGCGCGACGACCGACACGATGCCGATCACGGCGGCGCCCATCATGTAGTACGCGGGCATCATCAGGTTATGGGTCACGTCGACGAGCCACGCGGTGACGAGCGGCGTCGTGCCGCCGAACAGCGACACCGACACGTTGAAGCCGATCGCGAGCGCGCCGTAGCGGATCTCGGTCGGGAACAGCGCCGGCAGTGCCGACGGCATCACACCGGTGAAGCACGACAGCAGCACGCCGAGGATCAGCAGGCCGCCGAACACCGACGCGGTGGTGCCCGCATGGATCAGCATCATCGACGGGATCGACAGCACGAGCAGGCCGACGCAGCCGGCCAGCATCACGGGCTTGCGGCCGATCCTGTCCGACAGGCGGCCGGCGGCGAGCGTCAGCGGCATCATCAGCACCATCACGATCAGCACGAGCACGAGGCTGTGCGATTCGTCGAAGTGCAGCGTCGACGACATGAAGCTCGGCAGGTACGACAGCACCATGTAGTCGGTCACGTTGAAGATCAGCACGAGGCCGACGCAGAGCAGCAGCACACGCCAGTTGCGCATCAGCGTTTCGCGGAAGCGCGCCTTCGGCACGGCCTTGTCCTGCGCTTCGCGCTCTTCGGCCTGGCGCTTGAACGCGGGCGTTTCCTCGAGCTTCATCCGGATGTAGAGGCCGATCAGGCCGAGCGGGCCGGCGATCAGGAACGGCACGCGCCAGCCCCACGACAGCAGCGCCTCCTGCGACAGCGACGCGGTCAGCAGCGCGACGACGCCCGCACCCATTACATAGCCGATCAGCGTGCCGAACTCGAGGAAGCTGCCCATGAAGCCGCGGCGCTTGTCGGTCGAGAACTCGGCGATGAAGGTGGCGGCGCCGCCGTATTCGCCGCCGGTCGAGAAGCCCTGCACGAGGCGGGCGACGAGCAGCAGAATCGGCGCCATGATGCCGATCGACGCGTAGCTGGGGATCAGGCCGATCGCGAAGGTGCCGACGGCCATCATGATCATGGTGGCGGCGAGCACGCGCTGGCGGCCGATGCGGTCGCCGAGCGGGCCGAACACCATGCCGCCGAGCGGACGCACGAGGAACGCGGCGGCGAACGTGCCGAAGGTCGCGAGCAGCTGAGCGGACGGGCTGCTGGACGGGAAGAATACCTTGCCGAGCGTGACGGCGATATAGCTGTAGACGCCGAAGTCGAACCATTCCATCGCATTGCCGATGGCCATCGCGCTGACGGCGCGCTTGAGCAGGCTCTGGTCGACGACGGTAATGTCGTCCGCGGCGAGTGGGGCCTCGCCGGACGACGTGGAGGAAGAAGCAGCGGTCGGGCTGACGTGTGTTGCGGTCAAGGTCATGCACTCCTTTGACTGCGCCGGAACGGGCGAGCCGTCCGACACGGTTTGCCGGCGAGCGCGATGTCGCGTGCTGCGCGTCGGGGCAAGCCATTTAAGCACTTACTGCACATGAGGCGGTAAAGGGCCGTAAGGGACTGCTTCGACGCGGGCCCGATGGGCCGTCGCGACTGTGCGCTCATGAAGAATGGGCCGCGTGATGCGAGCGGCAGATGCCGGTGCGGACGGTGTCCGGCGTTCCGGCAAGCGCCCCGGAGGGGCAACGAAACGAGAAAAGCGGGCCTGTCGGGCGGGCTTTCCTGTGGATGCAATTTCGGTCGAAGCACCGGCCCGCAACGCGCGGACGGACTCTTTTCGAAATCGAATAGATAGATATTGAATGTTGAAACAGGCGACATGATAGCACGATGGCAGACGATCGTGCAAATTGCCTGGAATCCCCCGTCTGGCGGCGGTTCCGCCTGGGTCGCCTCCGGTATGATCGGCGGCGCGCGGCCCACCGGGCGGGTGGGGCGAATCTGCGAGGAACCGGATGACCGAACTGATCAGGATTGCGGCGCTGTTCGCCGTGACTGCACTGGCCGAAATCGTCGGCTGCTACCTGCCTTGGCTCGTGCTGAAGGGCGGCCGGCCCGCGTGGCTGCTGGTGCCGGCAGCGCTGTCGCTCGCGTTGTTCGCGTGGCTGCTGACGCTGCATCCGAGCGCGGCGGGGCGCACCTATGCGGCGTACGGCGGCGTGTATATCGCGGTGGCGCTGATCTGGCTACGGGTGGTCGACGGCATCGCGCTGTCCCGGTGGGATGTGGCTGGCGCGGTGCTCGCGCTCGGCGGGATGGCCATCATCGCGCTGCAGCCGCGCGCGTGAGCGCGGCTGCAGGCGCCGGTCGGGAGATGCCGCGTCAGGCCGCTTCGGCGGCGTCCGCGTCGGCGGACTTGCGCCACACGCAGGTGCCCTTGACCGACTTGTCGAGTTCGTCGAGTTGGGTCTGGTGGGCGGCGAGTTCGTCGTCGCTCGCCGTGAGAACCGGCAGGTCGAGCGACGCGAGCGACACGCGCTGGCCGTTCGCCGCGCCGCCGTCGGCGCCTGCGTCGTCGAGCATGTCGATCACGAGGCTGTCCTGGCCGCGCGTCATCGCGAGATAGACCTCGGCGAGCAGTTCCGAGTCGAGCAGTGCGCCGTGCAGCGTGCGGTGCGCGTTGCTGATGCCGAACCGGTCGCACAGCGCGTCGAGCGAATTGCGCTTGCCGGGAAACATCTGCTTGGCCTGCACGAGCGTGTCGATCACGCCGCTGCAATGCTCGCTGAACGGCGGCAGGTCGAGCCGGGCGAATTCGGCGTCGAGGAACCCGAGGTCGAACGGCGCGTTGTGGATGATCAGCTCGGCGCCCTTCACGAAGTCGCGGATCTGGTCGACGACTTCCGCGAACTTCGGCTTGTCGCTCAGGAATTCGGTCGTGAGGCCGTGCACGGCCAGCGCGCCCGGATCGCTGTCGCGCTCGGGGTTCACGTAGATGTGCAGGTTATTGCCGGTGAGCCGCCGGTTCAGCAGCTCGACGCAGCCGATTTCGATCAGGCGGTCGCCCGTGCGGGGATTCAGGCCGGTGGTTTCGGTATCGAGAATGATCTGGCGCATGTCGGATAAATCGGGAAGGACAGTAGGGTGGGCGGCCTGCGATCAGGCCACGAGCGATTCGACACCGCGATTCGCGAGCGCGTCCGCGCGTTCGTTTTCGGGGTGGCCCGCATGGCCCTTCACCCAGCGCCACTCGACCTCGTGCTGCGCGACGAGCGCGTCGAGGCGCTTCCACAGGTCGGCGTTCTTCACCGGGGTTTTCGCCGCGGTGACCCAGCCCTTCTTCTTCCAGCCGTGAATCCACTCGCTGATGCCTTTCTGCACGTATTGCGAGTCGGTATGGACGATCACGCGGCACGGCCGTTTCAGCGCCTCGAGCGCGGCGATCACGCCCATCAGTTCCATGCGGTTGTTGGTCGTGTCGGGTTCGCCGCCGAACAGCTCCTTTTCGCGGTCGCCGTAGCGCAGCAGTGCGCCCCAGCCGCCGGGGCCGGGATTGCCCTTGCAGGCGCCGTCGGTATAGATGTCGATGGTGTCGGTGGTCATGAGTGTTCTTGATGGGTGGTCGGGGTGGCCGCCGGCGTGAGGCCCGGCGCGAGCACGGGCTTCTTCATCTTGATCGGGCCGACGAGGCGCATGCCGCGCACGCGCTTGACGGCCGTGACCATGTAGACGGCGCCGAAGATTGGCCACCAGCGGTCGCCGGCGGCTTCCATGAAGCCGCAGCGGGCAAGCCATTTGTCGGTGACGAGCGGCGGCCGGTAGCAGCCGAAGCGGCCGCGCTCGAGATCGAAGCCGAGCAGCTTGATCCAGTCCTTGAGCCGGATGAACGCGATCTGGTCGCGCGCGGCCGGCACGAACGGACGGTTCGCCATGCGTCCGAACGATTGCCGCATGCCCCACAGGCTCAACGAATTGAAGCCGGTGATCACGAGCTGGCCTTCCGGCATCAGCACGCGCTCGGCTTCGCGCAGCAGGCGGTGAGGGTCGGACGTGAATTCAAGCGTGTGCGGCATCACGATCAGGTCGACGCTCTGCGACTCGAACGGCAGGTCGAGCAGGTCGCACCACGTCGTGCTGCGACCGGCCGGCGCGTGTTCGGGCGCGTGCGCCTCGCGTGCCCACGGATACTGGTAGGGCGCGCTCGCGCCGCTCGCCGGGTCGAGCACGAGGCCGCGATACGGCATGCGGTTCTCGCGCAGCGCATCGAGCTGCGGCAGGCCGAGCTGCAGCGCGTGAAACCCGAAGACGTCGGACACGATCCGGTCGAGCTGCGCTTGCTCCCAGTCCAGCACGTAGCGGCCGGGCGGCGAGTCGGTCCAGGCGGGCCAGTCTATAATTTGACGATCGGACATAACGATGATTGCGCGCCCATGAACGAGCTGGAATACGTGCCGGTTCCGGCATTCGAAGACAACTATATCTGGCTCGTCTCGGACGGCCGCGATGCGATCGCCGTCGATCCGGGTGAAGCCGCGCCCGTACGCCGTGTTCTTGCCGAACGCGGATGGCGGTTGACCGCTATTTTACTCACGCACCATCACGCCGACCATGTCGGCGGTGTCGCCGCGCTGCGCGATGGCCAACCGGACGATGTGCCACTGGTCGTTTTCGGCCCGGCGGCCGAGGCGATCGGCGTGGTCATGCGGCCGCTCGCGGGCGGCGATCGCGTGACGCTCGACGCACCGGCGCTCACGTTCGACGTGCTCGACGTGCCGGGGCATACGCGCGGTCACATCGCCTATTTCCAGGCGGCCGGGCAGGGTGCCGCCAACCCTCACGTGTTCTGCGGCGACACGCTGTTCTCATGTGGCTGCGGTCGCCTGTTCGAAGGCACGCCCGCGCAGATGCTCGCGTCGCTCGACGCGCTCGCGGCGCTGCCCGGCGACACCCGCGTGCATTGCGCACACGAATATACGCTGTCGAACATCCGCTTCGCGCTCGCGTGCGAACCGGGCAATGCGGCGCTCGCCGCCTGGCGCGACGAAGCGCAGGCGCTGCGCGCGCGCGGCGTGCCGACGCTGCCCACTACGATCGCGCACGAACGCGCCGTCAACCCGTTCATGCGGTCGGACAGCGCGGCCATCCATGCGACGCTCGAGGCCGAGCTGCACGAAGCGGTGCCGGATCGCCTGGCGGCATTCACGCTGATGCGCGAGTGGAAAAACCGGTTCCGATGAGAATTTCGGGAGGACTCCAAAAGCTCAAGCGGAGTCTGTAAAAATTGCTCCAACTGTAGGATTTGGCTGAGTTTTCGGTGTTTTTATTGACGTGAAGCACGCACTTCCGTAGTATCGCCTGCAATTTCCAGCCGTCGGAAGCCGAGATTTTCATGCGACTTATATTGAGTGCGATGGTGGTTCTGCTGCTCGCCGCTTGTGCGAGCCAGGCGCCTGTCGCCAACAACGCCGCCGATTCGCAGGCAGCGTCCAACTACCTCCGTAAATCAGCCACCGCCAAAGAAACTGTCGACGTCGACAAGCAATCCGTCGGCGACCTGACCAGTGCAGATTCCGATCTCTGGGGCCGCATCCGTCGCGGCTTCCAGATGCCCGACCTGCAGAGCGACCTCGTCGACATGCAGACGACCTGGTACACGCAGCGTCCCGATTACGTGCAGCGCATGACCGAGCGCTCGCAGAAGTATCTGTATCACATCGTCGAGGAGCTCGAGGCGCGCCATATGCCGACCGAGCTCGCGCTGCTGCCGTTCATCGAATCCGCGTTCAATCCGCAGGCGCTGTCGGTCGCGAAGGCGGCCGGCATGTGGCAGTTCATGCCGGGCACGGGCCGCACGTACAACCTGAAGCGCAACATGTGGCAGGACGAGCGCCGCGACGTCCTCGCGTCGACGAGCGCCGCGCTCGACTACCTGTCGCGCCTGCATGACATGTTCGGCGACTGGTATCTGGCGCTGGCCGCGTACAACTGGGGCGAGGGCAACGTGCAGCGTGCGATCGCACGCAACCAGGCGGCCGGCCTGCCGACCGACTACCAGAGCCTGCGGATGCCGAACGAGACGCGCAACTACGTGCCGAAGCTGCAGGCGGTGAAGAACATCATCGCGAATCCGCAGCAGTTCGGCCTGACGCTGCCGGAGATCCCGAACCACCCGTATTTCGTGACGGTCACGACGTCGCGCGACATCGACGTGGCGGTGGCCGCGAAGCTCGCGAACCTGTCGCTCGACGAGTTCCGTTCGCTGAACCCGTCGTTCTCGAAGCCGGTGATCCTCGGCGCGACCGAGCCGCAGATCCTGCTGCCGTTCGACAACGCGTCAGCGTTCGAGAAGAACCTGAAGGCCTACAGCGGCCAGTTGTCGACGTGGACCACCTATACGGTCAGCGAGCGCGCGCGCCCGGCCGCGATCGCCGAGAAGATCGGTGTCGACGCCGACACGCTGATGTCGGTCAACAAGATTCCCGCCGGCATGCGCCTGAAGCCGGGCTCGACGATCGTCGTGCCGCGCGGCGATGACGACGACGAGGACATCAGCGCGGACGTTGCGGAAAACGGCGTACTCGCGATGGAGCCCGACGTACCCGATACGCGCAAGATGCTGATCCGCGTGCGCCGCAAGCAGTCGATGGCGGCGATCGCCGGCCGCTACGGCGTGTCGGTCGGCCAGCTGAAGGCATGGAACCGCACGCATCGCGATCTCGCGATGCCGGGCCAGGCGCTCGTGCTGCACGTGCCGGTCGGCCGCGCGGTGCCGGCCGAGCCGGGTCCGGAGCGGATCGCGACGTCGACCTCCGGCGCGCATATCGAGCGCGCGAGCCTGTCCGTCGGCGGCAAGTCGCGCGGCGCGAAGCGCGGTGCCGTAAAGCCGGCGGCTCGCGCGACGAAGGCTGCTCCCGCGAAGGCGGCGCCGGCCAAGGCCGCGCCGAAGGCCGCTGCAAGCAAGGGCAAGAAGAAGTAACGCGGTCGCGACCGCGGCGCAGCGACGCGGTCCTGCCGGACCATGCGTTTGCGTTATCATCCGATGAATCACGAAGCAACGCCGTCACCGAGGTGACGGCGTTTTCGTTTGTGCGTGGCAGCGGGGTCGCTGCTTCGCGGAGCCGGGATCGGATCACGAGGAGGAACGATGTCGTCGGTGCAGGTGAGGGTGCTCGCGCTGTTTGCGGTCGGATATTTCGTGTCCTATGTGTTCCGCGGCGTCAATCTCGGCTTCGCGCCGTTCGTCACGCACGAGCTCGGGCTCTCGGCCGCCGATCTCGGGCTGCTCACCAGTCTCTATTTCCTCGGCTTTGCCGGCGCGCAGATTCCGGCCGGCGTGCTGCTCGACCATTTCGGCCCGCGCCGCGTGACGGCCGGGATGCTGCTGTTCGCGGCCGCCGGTGCCGCCGTGTTTGGCGTCGCGCACGACCTCGGCACGATGATGGTCGGCCGGCTGCTGATCGGCGTCGGCGTATCGGTGTGTCTCGGTGCGGCGTTCAAGGCGCTCGCGCAGCATTTTCCGGTCGGTCGGCTGCCGCTCGTCAACGGTCTCGTGATGGCCGTCGGCGGCCTCGGCGGCGTCGCGGTCGGCTCGCCGTTGACCTGGCTGCTCGGCGTGACGAGCTGGCGCGTGATCTGCGGCGGCCTCGCGGTGCTGACGGTCGTCGTCGCGGCCGCGATCGGCTTCGGTGCGCCGGAAGCCGAGCGGCCGCGCCATCAGGGCGGACTCGTCAGCCAGTTCAAGGGCACGTGGCACATCCTGGGCAGCCGCGCATTCTGGAAGATCTCGTCATTCTCGATCGTCACGCAGGGCGTGTTCTACGCGATGCAGTCGCTGTGGGTCGGTCCGTACCTGCGCGACGTCGCGGGGTTCGATGCGCAGCACGCCGCACGGCTCGTGTCGGTGCTCGGCTTCGCGATGATGGCCGGCTGTGTCGGTTTCGGCGCGGCCGCGCGCGTGCTCGAGCGCCGCGGGGTGTCCGTCCAGGCATTTTGCGGCGTCGGCATGGTGCTGTTCGTCGCCACGCAAATCGCGATCGTCGCGCGCGTGCCGCTGCCGCCGGCCGTGCTGTGGGCGGCCTACGGAATGTTCGGCGGCGTCGGGATCCTGACCTATGCTGTGCTTGCCGGTCAGTTCCCGGCCCATCTGATCGGTCGCGCGAACACGACGCTGACGCTCGTGATCTTCGTGCTGATCTTTGCGTTCCAGATCGGTATCGGCGCGGTGCTGTCGCACTGGCTGGCCGTCGACGGCCATTACCCGGCGGCCGCCCACGTCACCGCGTGGAGCGTGCTGCTCGCGCTGCAGCTTGCGAGCGCGGTCTGGTACGTGTGGCCCGCGCGCAGCGCTGGCAAGCACGTTGATCCGGCGGTACGCTGACGGGTAGGGCGGCTGCGGAAACGGGGCCGCAGCAAGGAATGTCGCGCGCGATGTCACGGCATTGCACGCGCCGTATGCGTGATCGGACGGCCATATCAATTGAAGATAAGGTCATTTTCGGGCTATAATTTGAAAGTTTGTGCTGATCAACCTCGCACCCTAGCGCCTACCTCACTTATCCCGTTCATCCGCCGCACGCCGCCTGTCGGGCGATGCCGCGAAGCCTCGTGCGCCACGCGCCGGGTTCGCGTGCCGACACAGCAGGTCGCGTCCAGCTAGCGACTCCGCGCGCCTACGCAGTGCGGCGCTCGCGCGGCAGGGTAAACAGGTCGGCAGCAGGGTGTTCCCCAAGGAGCCTCCCGTGTTGCCGTCTTTTTCTCCCGCCTTGCTTGCACTCGCCGACGGCACGGTCTTTCGTGGTTATTCGATCGGGGCCGAAGGCCACACGATCGGTGAAGTCGTGTTCAACACCGCGATTACCGGCTATCAGGAAATCCTGACTGATCCGAGCTACGCGCGTCAGATCGTCACGCTCACCTACCCGCATATCGGCAACGTCGGCGTCAACGCCGAAGATGTCGAAGCCACGAAAGTCCATGCCGCCGGCCTGATCATCCGTGATCTGCCGACGCTCGCATCGAATTTCCGCATGGACCGCACGCTCGGCGACTACCTGCGCGACGAAGGCGTCGTCGCGATCGCCGGCATCGATACCCGCAAGCTGACCCGTATCCTGCGCGACAAGGGCGCGCAGAACGGTTGCATCCTGGCCGGCTCGAACGACGAGGCGAACGCGATCGAACTCGCTCGCTCGTTCCCCGGCCTCGCGGGCATGGATCTCGCGAAGGTCGTGTCGACCACGAAGCCGTTCGAGTGGAAGCAGACCGAATGGCGCCTCGGCAGCGGCTACGGCATGCAGGAAGCGCCGAAGTACCGTGTCGTCGCGTACGACTTCGGCGTCAAGTACAACATCCTGCGCATGCTCGCGGAGCGCGGCTGCCACGTGACGGTGCTGCCGGCCGAGGCGAGCGCGGCCGACGCGCTCGCGCTGAATCCGGACGGCATCTTCCTGTCGAACGGCCCGGGCGACCCGGAGCCGTGCGACTACGCGATCGCGGCGGCCAAGGAGTTCATCGAGCGCGGCGTGCCGACCTTCGGCATCTGCCTCGGCCACCAGATCATGGGCCTCGCGGTCGGCGCGAAGACGCTGAAGATGAAGACGGGCCACCACGGCGCGAACCACCCGGTGAAGGATCTCGGCGACGGTCGCGTGGTGATCACGTCGCAGAACCATGGTTTCGCGGTCGACGCGGATTCGCTGCCGGCGAACGCGCGCGTGACGCACGTGTCGCTGTTCGACGGCACGCTGCAGGGCTTCGAGCTGACCGACAAGCCGGCATTCTGCTTCCAGGGTCACCCGGAAGCGTCGCCCGGCCCGCACGACATCGCGTATCTGTTCGACCGTTTCACCGCACTGATGGACGCGGCGAAGCAGCGCAACGCCTGACGCGACTGAAGCAACCGAAGAACGGGAGATTCGCATCATGTTCGGCCACGCACTCGGCATCACGGATATCTGGACCTACGTGTTCGGCGTGATCTTCATCATCCTGCTGCCGGGGCCGAACTCGATGTACGTGCTGTCGCTCGCGGCGCAGCGCGGCGTGAAGGCCGGCTATCGCGCGGCCTGCGGCGTGTTCCTGGGCGACACGGTGCTCATGGTGCTGTCCGCCGCGGGCGTCGCGTCGCTGCTGAAGGCGAACCCGCTGCTGTTCTCCGTCGTCAAGTACGGCGGTGCCGCGTACCTGCTGTACATCGGCACGGGGATGCTGCGCAGCGCGTGGCAGAAGCTGCGCGCGCGCGCCGATGCGCCGGCCGATGCGCCGCGTGCGGTCGACGGCGAGCGGCCGTTCCGCAAGGCGCTGATCGTGAGCCTGCTGAATCCGAAGGCGATCCTGTTCTTCATCTCGTTCTTCATCCAGTTCGTCGACCCGGCATTCCCGCATCCCGCGCTGTCGTTCGTCGTGCTCGGGGCGATCGCGCAATGCGCGAGCTTCCTGTACCTGAGCACGCTGATCTTCGCGGGTGCGCGGCTCGCCGAGCACTTCCGCCGCCGCCGCAAGCTTGCAGCAGGCGCGGCGAGCAGCGTGGGCGGCCTGTTCATCGGATTCTCGGTGAAGCTCGCGCTCGCCACGATGAGCTGAGCGCAGCCGGCCGACCCACGACAACGATTACTTATTGAATTCACAAGCCATGCCAAAACGCACAGACATCAAAAGCATCCTCATCATCGGCGCCGGCCCGATCATCATCGGCCAGGCGTGCGAGTTCGACTATTCGGGCGCGCAGGCTTGCAAGGCGTTGCGTGAGGAGGGCTACAAGGTCATTCTCGTCAACAGCAACCCGGCGACGATCATGACTGACCCGAACACGGCCGACGTGACCTACATCGAGCCGATCACGTGGGAAGTCGTCGCACGCATCATCGAGAAGGAGCGCCCGGACGCGATCCTGCCGACGATGGGCGGCCAGACCGCGCTGAACTGCGCGCTCGACCTGCACCACCACGGCGTGCTCGAGAAGTTCGGCGTCGAACTGATCGGCGCGTCGCCGGAAGCGATCGACAAGGCGGAAGACCGCCAGAAATTCAAGGAAGCGATGACCAAGATCGGTCTCGGTTCCGCGAAGTCGGGCATCGCGCACTCGATGGAAGAGGCGACCAAGGTGCACGCCGAGATCATGGCGGAGACGGGCGGCAGCGGTTACCCGGTCGTGATCCGTCCGTCGTTCACGCTCGGCGGCTCGGGCGGCGGTATCGCATACAACCGCGAAGAATTTGAAGAGATCTGCAAGCGCGGTCTCGACCTGTCGCCCACGCGCGAGCTGCTGATCGAAGAGTCGCTGCTCGGCTGGAAGGAATACGAGATGGAAGTCGTGCGCGACCGCGCCGACAACTGCATCATCGTGTGCTCGATCGAAAACCTCGATCCGATGGGCGTGCACACCGGCGACTCGATCACGGTCGCGCCGGCGCAGACGCTCACCGACAAGGAATACCAGATCCTGCGTAACGCATCGCTCGCGGTGCTGCGCGAGATCGGCGTCGACACCGGCGGCTCGAACGTGCAGTTCTCGATCAACCCGAAGGACGGCCGCATGGTCGTCATCGAGATGAACCCGCGCGTGTCGCGTTCGTCGGCGCTCGCATCGAAGGCGACCGGCTTCCCGATCGCGAAGGTCGCGGCGAAGCTGGCGGTCGGCTACACGCTCGACGAGCTGAAGAACGAAATCACCGGCGGCCAGACGCCGGCGTCGTTCGAGCCGACGATCGACTACGTCGTCACGAAGATCCCGCGTTTCGCGTTCGAGAAGTTCCGTGAAGCCGATTCGCGCCTGACCACGCAGATGAAGTCGGTCGGCGAAGTGATGGCGATCGGCCGCACGTTCCAGGAATCGTTCCAGAAGGCGCTGCGCGGCCTCGAAGTCGGCGTCGACGGTCTCGACGAGAAGTCGACCAACCGCGACGAAATCGCGATCGAGATCCACGAGCCGGGCCCGGACCGCATCTGGTATGTCGGCGACGCATTCCGCATCGGCATGACGGCCGAGGAAATCTTCGCGGAAACCGCGATCGATCCGTGGTTCCTCCATCAGATCGAGCAGATCATCCTGAAGGAAAAGGCGCTCGCGGGCCGCACGCTCGCATCGCTGACGTTCGACGAGCTGCGCTACCTGAAGCAGAGCGGCTTCTCCGACCGCCGCCTCGCGAAGCTGCTCGGCGCGACGCCGGAAGACGTCCGCCGCCGCCGCATCGAACTGAACGTGCGCCCGGTCTACAAGCGCGTCGACACCTGCGCGGCCGAGTTCGCGACCAAGACGGCCTACATGTACTCGACCTACGAGGAAGAGTGCGAGGCGCAGCCGACCACCAACAAGAAGATCATGGTGCTGGGCGGCGGCCCGAACCGGATCGGCCAGGGCATCGAGTTCGATTACTGCTGCGTGCACGCGGCGCTCGCGATGCGCGAGGACGGCTACGAAACGATCATGGTCAACTGCAACCCGGAAACGGTGTCGACCGACTATGACACGTCCGACCGCCTGTACTTCGAGCCGCTGACGCTGGAAGACGTGCTCGAGATCGTCGACAAGGAAAAGCCGGTCGGCGTGATCGTCCAGTACGGCGGCCAGACGCCGCTGAAGCTCGCGCTCGACCTCGAGGCGCACGGTGTGCCGATCATCGGCACGTCGCCGGACATGATCGACGCGGCCGAAGACCGCGAACGCTTCCAGAAACTGCTGCAGGACCTCGGCCTGCGCCAGCCGCCGAACCGCACCGCACGCGCCGAAGAAGAAGCGCTCGCACTGGCGGCCGAAATCGGCTACCCGCTCGTCGTGCGCCCGTCGTACGTGCTGGGTGGCCGCGCGATGGAAATCGTCCACGAGCCGCGCGACCTCGAGCGCTACATGCGCGAGGCCGTGAAGGTGTCGAACGATTCGCCGGTGCTGCTCGACCGCTTCCTGAACGACGCGATCGAGTGCGACGTCGACTGCATCTGCGATGGCGAGTCGGTGTTCATCGGCGGCGTGATGGAGCACATCGAGCAGGCGGGCGTCCACTCGGGCGACTCGGCATGCTCGCTGCCGCCGTACTCGCTGTCGAAGGAAACGGTCGCCGAGCTGAAGCGCCAGACGGGTGCGATGGCGAAGGCGCTGAACGTGGTCGGCCTGATGAACGTGCAGTTTGCGATCCAGCAGGTGCCGCAGGCGGACGGTTCGAAGCAGGACATCATCTACGTGCTGGAAGTGAACCCGCGCGCATCGCGCACGGTGCCGTACGTGTCGAAGGCGACCAGCCTGCCGCTCGCGAAGATCGCGGCGCGCGCGATGGTCGGCCAGAAGCTCGCGCAGCAGGGCGTGACGAAGGAAGTCGAGCCGCCGTATTTCAGCGTGAAGGAAGCGGTGTTCCCGTTCGTGAAGTTCCCGACCGTCGATCCGGTCCTCGGGCCTGAAATGCGTTCGACCGGCGAAGTGATGGGCGTGGGCCGGACGTTCGGCGAGGCGCTGTTCAAGTCGCAGCTCGCGGCCGGTTCGCGCCTGCCGGAGTCGGGCACGGTGCTGCTGACCGTGATGGACGCCGACAAGCCGAAGGCGGTCGAAGTCGCGCGCATGCTGCACGACCTCGGCTACCCGCTCGTCGCGACCAAGGGCACGGCTGCCGCGATCGAGGCGGCCGGCGTGCCGGTGAAGGTCGTCAACAAGGTGAAGGACGGCCGTCCGCACATCGTCGACATGATCAAGAACGGCGAGATCGCACTCGTGTTCACGACGGTCGACGAGACGCGCCAGGCGATCGCCGATTCGCGTTCGATCCGCATGAGCGCGCAGGCGCACAAGGTCACGTACTACACGACGATGTCGGGCGCGCGCGCGGCCGTCGAAGGCTTGCGCTACCTGAAGGATCTGGAAGTCTATGATTTACAAGGTCTTCACGCTCGCCTAAACTAAGCGGTCAGTTACCTGTCGAAGCAACACGTGCCGCGGTTAAGCGGTGTTTCCGGTTCGCCGGAAATGCGCTTAATCGCGGTGATTTTTTTTAAAGCCGTTTTTAGCGATTGAGCCGTTTATGAGCACCATTCCGTTGACAAAGCGTGGCGCAGAACTCCTGCGCGATGAATTGCAGCGCCTCAAGTCCGTCGAGCGGCCGGCCGTGATCAACGCGATCGCGGAGGCACGCGCACAGGGCGACCTGTCCGAAAACGCCGAATACGATGCGGCGAAGGAAAAGCAGGGCTTCATCGAGGGTCGTATCGCGGAACTCGAATCGAAGCTGTCGGCCGCGCAGGTCATCGATCCCACCGTGCTCGATGCCGAAGGCCGTGTGGTTTTCGCATCGACCGTCGAACTCGAGGATCTCGAGTCGGGCGACACCGTCAAGTACCAGATCGTCGGTGACGACGAAGCCGATATCGATCACGGCCTGATCTCGGTCAGCTCGCCGATCGCGCGCGCGCTGATCGGCAAGTCCGAAGGCGACGTCGCTGCCGTGCAGGCGCCGAGCGGCGTGCGCGAGTACGAAATCATCTCGGTCAGCTACATCTGAAGCGGGGCGACGTGATGCCGCATCGCGTGTTCCGTCTGCTGTCGGCCGTGTGGGTCGGCAGCCTGCTGACGATCGGGTATGCGGTCGCGCCCGTGCTGTTCAAGACGCTGGAGCGGATGACGGCCGGCTCGGTCGCCGCCCAGTTGTTTCGCATCGAGGCGATCCTCGGTGTCGTATGCGGCGTGTTGCTGCTCGTGCTGTCGAACCAGCAGGTGCGGCGCGGCAGCGGCGATTACCGTCGCGTGCGCTGGATCGTCGCGGCGATGGTCGCGTGTGTGCTGGTCGGGTATTTTGCGCTGCAGCCGTTCATGAACGCGCTGCGGGTGGCCGCGATGGAGGCGGGCACCGATATCGCGAACTCGCCGTATGCGAGCCGCTTCGGGATGCTGCACGGCGTCTCGAGCCTGTTCTATCTCGTCGAGAGCGTGCTGGGGCTGATGCTGATCTGGCGTTTGCCGGCGCAAGACGCCTGAACGGCCTGAGCGCCGCACCTGCAGGGCGGCACGGGCTGCCCCGTGCCGCGCGGCAGGATTACTTGTCCTGGTGCGGCCGCTTCGTGCTGGCCTGGCGCTTTTTCGCGCGCTTCACGTTGCCGCCCGCCGTCACGCGCTCGTTGCCGCGCACGACGACCTTCGTCGGCTTCGGACGACGCACGGGGCTCGCGTTCGGCGACACCTTGACGACCTTGACGGTGCGCGGCGCACGGCCTTTCTTGTCGTCGACGGCTTCGGCAGCGCTCGGCAGCGCGCCGGCACGACGGCCGCGGGCCGGGGCCGCCACGGCAGCCTCGGGCTTCCAGATCACCAGCAGCTTGCCGATGTGCTGGATCGGCGCCGCGTTCAGGCGGTCGCAGATCTCGTCGTAAATGGCGACGCGCTCGTCGCGCTCGTCACCGAACACGCGGATCTTGATCAGCTGGTGCGCGGCGAGGTGTACCTTGATTTCCTTCAGCACGGCGTCGGTCAGCCCTTCGGCGCCGATCAGCACGACGGGCTTGAGCGCATGGGCCTGGGAGCGCAGCGCGGAGCGCTCGGCGGGGGAAAGTGAAAGGGCGGGCATGGAAATGTCGAAATCTAAATAGGGGCGCGCTGCATCAGAAGCGAATCGCGGGAAGTTACCGCATCAGCCGCGCGCCGAAACCACGTAAAATCGCGGCTTGGGCCCGGAAGGGGCCGTAGCCGCGCGAAGAAGACGCGTATTATCCGCCAAAAGCACGGCTTCACGAAGCAAATAGCAGCAATCTCTCTCTCGAATGGCAAAAAACCGCTTTAACCAGCACTGGCTGCACGACCACATCAACGACCCGTACGTCAAAATGGCGCAGCGGGAGGGCTATCGCGCGCGTGCCGCGTACAAGCTGAAGGAAATCGACGAGCAGGACAAGCTGATCCGTCCGGGCCAGGTGATCGTCGATCTCGGCGCGACGCCGGGCAGCTGGAGCCAGTATGCCCGCAACAAGCTTGCGCAGGGCAAGAAGCGTGACGCGGAGCGCGAAGGCGGCATCGACGGCACGATCGTGGCGCTCGACATCCTGCCGATGGAACCGATCGCCGACGTCCACTTCCTCCAGGGCGACTTCCGCGAGGACGATGTCCTTCACCGGCTCGAGGAAGTGCTCGAAGGCCGCTCGGTGGACCTTGTTATTTCGGACATGGCCCCCAACCTCTCCGGTGTGGCCTCGGCGGACGCGGCGCGCATCGAGCATCTGTGCGATCTGGCGCTCGAATTTGCGCAGAATCATCTGAAGCCGGAAGGTGCGCTGCTCGTGAAGTGTTTCCACGGCAGCGGCTACAGCCAGATCGTCGAAAAGTTCAAACAGCAGTTTAAGATCGTCGCGCCGCGCAAGCCGAAGGCGTCCCGCGACAAATCGTCCGAAACGTTCATTTTGGGCCGGCAACTGAAGCATTCGCGGTGACGCGGGGCGCGGTGCCGCAAACGGGCTCCGGCCCTTGCCAGACAAGCGAAGCGCTATTGCGACGGTTGTCAATGCTTATGGCAGGGGTGGTCGGACTGGATTAGAATGACCGAGGAGCGCCGCAAGGAAAATGTAGGCGCTCGTCTACGAGTGAAGGAGTGGTGCTTTGAACAACAATATGTTTTCGAAGGCAGCGGTGTGGCTGGTGATCGCACTGGTGCTGTTTACGGTGTTCAAGCAGTTCGACAAGCCCCGCGTCCAGGAAGGTGTGTCCTATTCGCAGTTCATGGACGACGCCAAGAACGGCAAGGTCAAGAACGTCATCGTGCAGGGGCGCAACCTCACCGTCACTCCGGCTGATGGCCAAAAATACCAGATCGTGTCGCCCGGCGACATCTGGATGGTCGGCGATCTGATGAAGTACGGCGTGCAGGTCAGCGGCAAGGCCGATGACGAACCGAACGCGCTGATGTCCGCGTTGTACTACCTCGGACCGACGATCCTGATCATCGTGTTCTGGTTCTACATGATGAGACAGATGCAGGGCGGCGGCAAAGGCGGCGCATTCTCGTTCGGGAAATCGCGGGCGCGGCTGATCGACGAGAACAACAACGCGGTGAACTTCTCCGACGTCGCGGGCTGCGACGAAGCGAAGGAAGAAGTGTCCGAGCTCGTCGACTTCCTGCGCGACCCGCAGAAATTCCAGAAGCTGGGCGGTCGCATTCCGCGCGGCGTGCTGCTCGTCGGCCCCCCGGGTACCGGCAAGACGCTGCTCGCCCGCGCGATCGCCGGTGAAGCGAAGGTGCCGTTCTTCAGCATCTCGGGTTCCGACTTCGTCGAAATGTTCGTCGGCGTCGGCGCGGCCCGTGTGCGCGACATGTTCGAGCAGGCGAAGAAGCACGCACCGTGCATCGTGTTCATCGACGAAATCGACGCGGTCGGTCGTCATCGCGGCGCCGGCATGGGCGGCGGCAACGACGAGCGCGAGCAGACGCTGAACCAGATGCTGGTCGAGATGGATGGCTTCGAAGCGAACTCGGGCGTGATCGTGATCGCCGCGACCAACCGTTCCGACGTGCTCGACAAGGCGCTGCTGCGTCCGGGCCGTTTCGACCGCCAGGTCTATGTCGGCCTGCCGGACATCCGCGGCCGCGAGCAGATCATGCGCGTGCACCTGCGCAAGGTGCCGATCGCGAACGACGTCGACGCAGCGGTCATCGCGCGCGGCACGCCGGGCTTCTCGGGCGCCGATCTCGCGAACCTCGTGAACGAAGCGGCGCTGTTCGCCGCCCGCCGCGGCAAGCGCATCGTCGAGATGCAGGATTTCGAGGACGCGAAGGACAAGATCTTCATGGGTCCGGAGCGCAAGTCGGCCGTGATTCGCGAAGAAGCGAAGCGTGCGACGGCTTACCACGAGTCGGGCCACGCGGTGATCGCGAAGCTGCTGCCGAAGGCCGACCCGGTGCACAAGGTCACGATCATCCCGCGCGGTCGCGCGCTGGGTGTCACGTGGCAGCTGCCGGAGCATGACAACGAGACGTACTCGAAGGACTACCTGCTCGACCGCCTGGCGATCCTGTTCGGCGGCCGCGTGGCCGAGGAACTGTTCCTGAACCTGATCAGCACCGGCGCGTCGGACGACTTCAACAAGGCGACGCAGACGGCGCGTGCGATGGTGGCCCGTTTCGGCATGACCGACGCGCTCGGACCGATGGTGTACGTCGACGACGAGAACGACAGCGGCCCGTTTGGCCGCGGCTTCACCCGCACGATCTCGGAAGCGACGCAGCAGAAGGTCGACGGCGAAATCCGCCGAGTGCTCGACGAACAGTACGGCCTTGCGCGTCGCCTGCTCGAAGAGAACCGCGACAAGGTCGAGGCGATGACGGCCGCGCTGATGGAGTGGGAGACGATCGACGCCGATCAGATCAACGACATCATGGAAGGGCGTCCGCCGCGCTCGCCGAAGAGCTCGCCGGCCGTCGGCGGCGATTCCTCGGGTGGCGGCACGGCCGCCGAAGTGAAGCCCGGCAACGCGCCGGCGCCTGCTTCGCCCGCCTGACCTCCGCTGTAGCACCGTTCACGGGCTGGTGTGGCTTCACACCGGCCCGTTTTGCATTCATCAACGCCTCCCGCCCGTGTCCGAATCCGCAGTTCCAGCCTCCATTCCCGCGCCGCTCCAGTGCGGCCGTTTCTCGCTGACGTTCGAACGCCCGCTCGTGATGGGCATTCTCAACGCCACCCCCGATTCGTTCTCCGACGGCGGCCGCTTCCTCGCGCGCGACGATGCGCTGCGCCAGGCCGAGCGGATGATCGCCGAAGGCGTCGACCTGATCGACATCGGCGGCGAGTCGACGCGTCCCGGTGCGCCGCCCGTGCCGCTCGACGAGGAACTGGCGCGCGTGATCCCGCTCGTCGAAGCGCTGCGGCCACTGAACGTGCCGCTTTCGATCGACACCTACAAGCCGGCCGTGATGCGTGCGGCACTCGCCGCCGGCGCGGATATGATCAACGACATATGGGGGTTCCGCCAGCCGGGTGCGATCGACGCCGTGCGCGAAGGCAACGGCGGGCTGTGCGCGATGCACATGCTCGGCGAGCCGCAGACGATGCAGGTCGGCGAGCCCGACTACGGCGACGTCGTGACCGACGTGCGCGACTTTCTCGCCGCGCGCGTGCAGGCGCTGCGCGACGCGGGCGTCGCGCCGGAACGGATCTGCGTCGATCCCGGGTTCGGATTCGGCAAGGCCGTGGTCGACGACAACTACGCGCTGCTGGCCGCGTTGCCGGACACGGCGCCCGCGCGGCCCGACGGGCGCGCGTATCCGATTCTCGCGGGCATGTCGCGCAAGTCGATGCTCGGCGCGGTGATCGGCGGCAAGCCGCCGAACGAACGCGTCGCGGCGAGCGTGGCGGCCGCGTTGTGCGCGGTCGGGCGCGGCGCGGCGATCGTGCGTGTGCACGACGTCGCGGCGACGGTCGATGCGCTGAAGGTCTGGAACGCCGTGCGCGAAGCCGCGCGGCAACGATAAGTCAGAAGTCAGAAAGACGAAGGAGGAAGGTAAGCCATGGGACGTCGATATTTCGGCACGGACGGCATTCGCGGCACGGTGGGCGATGCGCCCATCACGCCTGATTTCGTGTTGCGTCTCGGCTATGCAGCCGGCAAGGTACTGGCCGGCGCGGCCGACGTCGCGGCGGGTGCACGTCCGACGGTGCTGATCGGCAAGGACACGCGCGTGTCGGGCTACATGCTCGAGGCCGCGCTCGAGGCCGGTTTTTCGGCAGCAGGCGTCGACGTGATGCTTGCCGGCCCGATGCCGACGCCGGGCGTCGCATACCTGACGCGCGCGCTGCGCCTGTCGGCCGGTGTCGTGATCAGCGCATCGCACAACCCGTATCAGGACAACGGGATCAAGTTCTTCTCCGCCGATGGCAACAAGCTGCCCGACGACACCGAGGCCGAGATCGAAGCATGGCTCGACAAGCCGCTCGAATGCGCGTCGTCGGACCGGCTCGGCAAGGCGCGCCGCCTCGACGACGCGGCCGGCCGCTACATCGAGTTCTGCAAGAGCACGTTCCCGGCTGCATACGACCTGCGCGGGCTGAAGCTCGTGATCGACTGCGCCCACGGCGCCGCTTACCAGATCGCGCCGCACGTATTCCACGAACTCGGTGCGGACGTGATCCCGATCGGCGTCGCGCCGAACGGCTTCAACATCAACGACGGCGTCGGCGCGACGGCGCCCGACGCACTGGTGCGTGCCGTGCGGGCGAACCATGCGGACCTCGGCATCGCGCTCGACGGCGATGCGGACCGCCTGCAGGTCGTCGATTCGACGGGCCGGCTGTACAACGGCGACGAGTTGCTCTACGTGCTCGTGAAGGACCGGATTGCGACCGCCGGCAAGGTCGACGGCGCTGTCGGCACGCTGATGACGAACCTTGCGGTCGAGGTCGCGCTGCAGCGTGAGGGCGTGCAGTTCGTGCGGGCGGCCGTCGGCGACCGCTACGTGCTCGAACAGCTGCGCGAGCGCGGCTGGCAGCTTGGCGCGGAAGGCTCGGGCCACATCCTGTCGCTCGACCGCCATTCGACCGGCGACGGCATCGTGTCGGCGCTGCTCGTGCTGGCTGCGCTCAAGCGCAGCGGCCGCACGCTTGCGCAGATGCTGGACGGCGTCACGCTGTTCCCGCAGAAGTTGATCAACGTGCGGATGAAGGCGGGTGCCGACTGGAAGGGCAGCGCATCGATTCGCGCGGCGATCGACGCAGCCGAAAGCGCGCTCGCCGGCCGCGGCCGTGTGCTGATCCGCGCGTCGGGCACCGAGCCCGTGCTGCGCGTGATGGTCGAGGCACAGCATGCGGCCGACGCGACCCTTCACGCGGAGGCGATCGCCGACGCGGTGCGCGCGGCGACGAGCTGAGCCGAACCGGTGACGGCGCGCGACGGTCAGGCCGTGTGCGCGCCGCCTCTTCGGTGATTCGACGGGCGCTGCAATTCGTCAGACGCAAAGGTTTGCGCTATTAAATGGAGGGCGACGTCGGCGCGGATTTCGTCTGATGTAAGAAAACATCCGACCCTGAATTGCGATGGTTGCGGCAATGGGTTTTCCTGTCCCATGTGCGGCGTATATGATTCGCTTCGGGCCCCGCATCAGCGGGTACCGAACGGCTGTTCCTGCCCGGCAATTCTTGCCGTCATGCCCGCCGCGCTGCCTTCGCGCTGCCTTCGCGCGGCCGCCCTCACCGGGCCCGATACTCCCTTTCAACCAGTCATGTTACTGTCACACCAGTTTCATCGATTGTCACATTATCGTCATGAGCAGCCCCTAACCTTCGCGGTGCCGTAGTCATCCGCTCACACACTGGAGGTCTCATGAAATTGATGCAAACCGCGATTGCCGGCCTGGCTGGCGCGCTTTTCGCAGTCGCCGCGCAAGCTGCCGACATCACGGGCGCAGGCAGCACGTTCGCGATGCCGATCTATACGAAATGGGCTGCCGACTACCAACAGTCCGGCGGTGCGAAGGTGAACTACCAGGGTATCGGTTCGTCGGGCGGCCTCAAGCAGATCAACGCGAAGACTGTCGATTTTGCCGGTTCGGACGCTCCGCTGAAGGATGAAGAGCTCGCGAAGGACGGCCTGTTCCAGTTCCCGACGGTGGTCGGCGGCGTGGTGCCGGTCGTCAACGTGCCGGGCGTGAAGGCCGGCGAACTGACGCTGTCGGGCCCGGTGCTCGGCGACATCTACCTCGGCAAGATCAAGAAGTGGAACGACCCGGCGATCGCCGCGCTGAACCCGAAGGTCAAGCTGCCGGATACGGACATCGCGGTCGTTCGCCGCGCTGACGGTTCGGGCACGAGCTTCATCTGGACGAACTACCTGTCGAAGGTTAACGACGAGTGGAAGTCGAAGATTGGCGAAGGCACGACGGTCAACTGGCCGACGGGCACGGGCGGCAAGGGCAACGACGGCGTCGCGGCCTTCGTGCAGCGCCTGCCGGGCGCGATCGGCTACGTCGAGTGGGCGTACGCGAAGAAGAACAACATGACCTACACGGCCCTGAAGAACTCGGCGGGCACGGTGGTCGAGCCGAAGACCGACACGTTCAAGGCTGCTGCTGCTGGCGCGAACTGGTCGAAGTCGTTCTACCAGATCCTGACGAACCAGCCGGGCAAGGAAGCATGGCCGGTCGTCGGCGCGACGTTCGTGCTGCTGCACGCGAAGCAGGACAAGCCGGAGCAGGGCGCCGAAACGCTGAAGTTCTTCAGCTGGGCGTTCAAGAACGGCGAGAAGGCAGCCGACAGCCTCGACTACATCTCGCTGCCGTCGTCGGTCGAGACGGAAATCCGCAAGCAGTGGAAGACGAAGGTGACGGACGCATCGGGCAAGCCGGTCGCCGCAGAGTAAGCAATCCAGCGGTTCGCTGCCCGGCCGTGCCGGCCGGGCAGTGTGTGCGGTAAGGCCGGGCGTTACGGCGCCCGGCGATCCAGAACAGGCACCCATGTCTGAAATTTCCTACACGTCTTCCCGGTCCGATGTCCCGCAGCAACGCGCGCCGAGCCGTCTCGGAGACGTTCTGTTCGGCGGCCTCGCACGGCTCGCCGCGATCGTGACCCTGCTGCTGCTGGGCGGGATCATCGTTTCCCTGATTATTGCGTCGCTGCCGACCATCCAGAAGTTCGGCCTCGGCTTCCTGTTGCAAACCGAGTGGGATCCGAACTCGGATATCTACGGTGCAGTCGTGCCGATCTACGGCACGATCGTGACGTCGATCATCGCACTCGTCATCGCGGTGCCGGTCAGCTTCGGCATCGCATTGTTCCTCACCGAATTGTCGCCCGTGTGGCTGCGTCGCCCGCTCGGCATTGCGATCGAGCTGCTCGCCGCGATTCCGTCGATCGTGTACGGCATGTGGGGCCTGCTCGTGTTCGCGCCGATCTTCGCTGAATACTTCCAGAAGCCGATCGGCCGTCTCTTCAAGGACGTGTGGGTGCTCGGTCCGCTGACGGCGGGCCCGCCGATCGGCATCGGCATTCTCGCCGCCGGCGTGATCCTCGCGATCATGATCATCCCGTACATCGCATCGGTGATGCGCGACGTGTTCGAAGTCACGCCCGTGCTGCTGAAGGAATCGGCCTACGGGATCGGCTGCACGACGTGGGAAGTGATGTGGAAGGTCGTGCTGCCCTACACGAAGACCGGCGTGATCGGCGGCGTGATGCTCGGCCTCGGCCGCGCGCTCGGCGAAACGATGGCCGTGACCTTCGTGATCGGCAACACCAACCTGCTCGACAGCGTGTCGCTGTTCGCGCCGGGCAACAGCATCACGTCGGCGCTCGCGAACGAATTCGCTGAAGCGCAACCGGGCCTGCATACGTCCGCCCTGATGGAGCTGGGCCTGATCCTGTTCGTGATCACGTTCATCGTGCTGTCCATCTCCAAACTGCTGCTGCTTCGTCTCGAGAAAGGAGAGGGCAAGAAATGAGCGAGCCCGTCATGAATTTCCCGGGGCCGGACGGCGCCGTGCTCGAAGCGATGCGCAATCGCCTGCAGCGCAAGCGCAAGGTGACCAACGCGATCGCGCTGACTGCGTCGCTCGCCGCAATGGCGTTCGGCCTGCTGTGGCTTGTATGGATTCTCTACACCACGGTGCATCTCGGCGTCGGCGGCCTGTCGCTGCAGCTGTTCACCGAATCGACGCCGGCACCGAACACGGAAGGCGGCGGTCTGGCGAACGCGATCGTCGGCAGCCTGATGCTGTGCGGTTTCGGCACGCTGGTCGGCACGCCGATCGGCATCCTCGCGGGCGTCTATCTCGCCGAATACGGCCAGAAGAACCTGCTGGCGAGCACGATCCGCTTCATCAACGACATCCTGCTGTCTGCGCCGTCGATCGTCATCGGCCTGTTCGTGTACGCGATCGTCGTCGCGAAGTCGGGGCGCTTCTCGGGCTGGGCCGGCGTGATCGCGCTCGCGCTGCTGCAGATTCCGATCGTGATCCGTACGACCGAGAACATGCTGAAGCTCGTGCCGAACGCGCTGCGCGAAGCAGCCGTCGCGCTCGGCACGCCGAAGTGGCGGATGGTGTTGAAGATCACGCTGCGCGCATCGGTCGGCGGGATCGTGACGGGCGTGCTGCTCGCGATCGCGCGGATCGCCGGCGAAACGGCGCCGCTGCTGTTCACCGCGCTGTCGAACCAGTTCTTCTCGTGGGACATGAGCCAGCCGATGGCGAACCTGCCCGTCACGATCTACAAGTTCGCGATGAGCCCGTTCGCCGAATGGCAGTCGCTCGCATGGGCGGGCGTGTTCCTGATCACGCTCGGGGTGCTCGGACTCAACATCCTGGCGCGCTCGATCTTCTCGAAAAAGTAACGGCGGAGCAATCCGATGAATATGGCAGAAAGCCACCTGAATCCCGTCGAGCGCACCGCTGCGCCCGCAGGCACGCAAGATGCGGCACATGGCCGTCCGCTGGCGCCGCTGAACGCGAAGATCGAGGTCAACAACCTCAACTTCTTCTACAACAAGTTCCACGCGCTGAAGAACATCAACCTGCGCATTCCCGAAGGGAAGGTGACCGCGTTCATCGGTCCGTCGGGTTGCGGCAAGTCGACGCTCCTGCGCACGTTCAACAAGATGTACGCGCTCTATCCGGAGCAGCGCGCCGAAGGCGAAATCCTGATGGACGGCGAGAACCTGCTGACCACCAAGCGCGACATTTCGCTGCTGCGCGCGCGGATCGGCATGGTGTTCCAGAAGCCGACCCCGTTCCCGATGTCGATCTACGACAACATCGCGTTCGGCGTGAAGATGTTCGAGAAGCTCACGCGCTCGGAGATGGACGATCGCGTCGAGTGGGCGCTGACGAAGGCCGCGCTGTGGAACGAAGTGAAGGACAAGCTGAACCAGAGCGGCTACGGGCTGTCCGGCGGCCAGCAGCAGCGTCTGTGCATCGCGCGCGGTATCGCGATCCGTCCGGAAGTGCTGCTGCTCGACGAGCCGTGCTCGGCGCTCGACCCGATCTCGACGGGCCGCATCGAGGAGCTGATCGCGGAGCTGAAGAGCGACTATACGGTCGTGATCGTCACGCACAACATGCAGCAGGCTGCGCGCTGCTCGGACTACACGGCCTACATGTACCTGGGCGAACTGATCGAATTCGGCGAAACCGAAAAGATCTTCATCAAGCCGGTGCGCAAGGAAACGGAAGACTACATCACCGGCCGTTTCGGCTGATGACGGAGAACCACAACCATGTCGGATAAACATCTGTCGAGCCAGTTCGACGCGGACCTGAATGCCGTGTCGTCGAAAGTGCTGGAAATGGGCGGACTCGTCGAGTCGCAGATCGTCGGCGCGATGCATGCGCTGAACGAATTCGACCGCGAGACGGCCGAGAAGGTGATCGCGGCCGAGGAAACGCTGAACGCGATGGAAGTCGACATCGACCAGGAATGCGGCAACATCATCGCGCGGAGGCAGCCGGCCGCGCGCGATCTGCGTCTTCTGATGTCGATTTCGAAAACGATTACGAACCTCGAGCGCGCCGGCGACGAGGCCGAGAAGATCGCGAAGCGCGTGCGTCGTCTGGTCGACGAGCCGGCCGCGCGTGCGGTGAACATCGCCGAGATCAAGGTGTCGGGCGAGATGGCCGTGACGATCCTGCGCCGCGCACTCGACGCGTTCGCGCGCCTCGATACGGTGGCGGCCGCGCAGATCGTCAAGGACGACAAGGAAATCGACCTCGAATTCCGCGCGTTCGTGCGCAAGCTCGTGTCGTACATGCAGGAAGACCCGCGCACGATCTCGGTCGGCCTCGAGTACCTGTTCATCGCGAAGGCGATCGAACGGATCGGCGACCACGCGAAGAACATCGCCGAATTCATCATCTACATCGTGAAGGGCACCGACGTGCGGCACCAGCCGCGCGACACGCTCGATCGCGAAGCCAACAGTTAATCGACTCCGTAAGGAAGAACAGAGGTGCCGATGCCCAGCAACATTCTCGTCGTCGAAGATGAGCCCGCGATTTCCGAACTGATCTCGGTGAATCTCCAGCATGCCGGTCACTGCCCGATTCGCGCGTACAACGCCGAGCAGGCGCAGAACCTGATCAGCGACGTGCTGCCCGACCTCGTGCTGCTCGACTGGATGCTGCCGGGCAAATCCGGCATTGCGTTTGCGCGCGACCTGCGCAACAACGAACGGACCAAGCATATCCCGATCATCATGCTGACCGCGCGGGGCGACGAGCAGGACAAGGTGCTCGGCCTCGAGATCGGCGCGGACGACTACGTGACGAAGCCGTTCTCGCCGAAGGAACTGATGGCGCGCATCAAGGCCGTGCTGCGCCGTCGCGCGCCGCAGCTGACCGAGGACGTCGTGTCGATCAACGGGCTGCGCCTCGATCCGGCCACGCATCGGGTCGCCGCGCACGGCGACGGCAGCGAGATCAAGCTCGATCTCGGCCCGACCGAATTCCGCCTGCTGCATTTCTTCATGACGCATCCGGAGCGCGTGCACAGCCGCACGCAACTGCTCGATCAGGTCTGGGGCGATCACGTGTTCGTCGAAGAGCGTACCGTCGACGTCCATATCAAACGATTGCGCGCGGCCTTGAAACCGGCCGGTTGCGATGCGATGATCGAGACCGTACGCGGCAGCGGCTACCGGCTCGCCAAGCACGCGTAACGTATCCGGACATGCCGTGTGCCATGGCATGCCCTTCATTCCTTCGGACGCTGGAACATGAACATCATCTGGGCGCGCTTTCTCGTGTCGCTCGTGCTGCTCGTGCTGATCAGCGTATTGGTCGGCGTGTTCGCCGGCCCGATCGCGGGCCTCGGGTTCGCGGTCGTGATGCTGGTCGCGCAGGGCTTCTTCAGCACCTTCCATACGCAGCGCCTGTGGCGTCTGCTCGATGCGCCCGTCTACGGCGAGGTGCCGAGCGCACCGGGCATCTGGGGTGAAATCTACTACCGGCTGCACAAGCTCGCGAAGCAGTGGCATGCGCAGGTGCGGCAGGTCGAGCAGCAGCATTCGCGCTTCATCCAGGCGATCCAGGCGTCGCCGAACGGCGTCGCGATGCTCGACGACCACGACCAGATCGAGTGGTGCAACGCGATCGCCGAGGTGCATTTCGGCCTCGATGCGAAGCGCGACCTGCGCCAGCACATCACGAACCTGGTTCGTCATCCGGAATTCGTCCGCTACCTGAACGCGCAGCATTACGACGAGACGCTCGTGATGCGCGGGATGGGCGACTCGCGGCAGAACGTGCTGGAAGTGCAGGTGTTTCCGTACGGCGAGAACCGCAAGCTGCTGCTCACGCAGGACATCACGGAGCTCGAGCGGACCGACGCGATGCGGCGCGACTTCGTCGCGAACGTGTCGCACGAACTGAAGACGCCGCTCACCGTGCTGTCGGGCTTCCTCGAGACGATGCGCGAACTGCCGCTGAACGAGGAAGATCGCGCGCGCTATCTCGAGATGATGGAGCAGCAGGCGTCGCGGATGCGGCACATCGTCACCGATCTGCTGGTGCTCGCGAAGCTCGAGGGCGAAAGCAAGCCGCCGGCGGATCACGCGGTCGACATGCGTGCCGTGTTCGACCATCTGAAGGAGGATGCGCAGACGCTGTCGAACGGGCATCACGAGATTACGTTCACGATCGACGAAACGCTCGGCGTCACGGGCGCGCAGACCGAAGTGTTCAGTGCGTTCGCGAATCTCGTGACCAACGCGATCCGCTATACGCCGGACGGTGGCAAGATCCTCGTGTCGTGGCGGCGCGAGGGCGCGCAAGGCGTGTTCTCGGTCACCGATAGCGGCTTCGGCATCCCGGCCGCCGACCTGCCGCGGCTGACCGAGCGCTTCTACCGCGTCGACCGCAGCCGCTCGCGCGATACGGGCGGCACGGGGCTCGGCCTCGCGATCGTCAAGCACGTGCTGCAGCGGCACGACTCGCACCTGTACGTGCAGAGCGAGGAGGGGCGGGGCAGCACGTTCACCGCGCGCTTCCCGGCCTCGCGGATCATTGCGATCCGGCCGGCCGCGTTCGAAGCGTGAGCGCGTGAGCGCGTGACGCGAGTCGGGTGCCTCACGTCGGCATCCCGCCGCAAATACGCCGCAAACAAAACAGCACAGCCCTCGGGCTGTGCTTTTTTGTTTGGTGGCGCGGCACGCGAAACCGCGCGCCGCCCCGTGTCTACGAACAGAACTTCGCGAGCAGCCCGAGCTGCGCGTTGCGGAGCGTCTTGCCCGCACGGCGCCGGCGGTAGTGGCCGTCGCTGAGCATCTGCCAGGCCGACTGGTTGTCGCCGAGGCAGACCGACAGCCCCTCGGCGATCACGCGGCGCTTCAGCTTGCGCTCGCGGATCGGGAACGCGACTTCGACGCGGCGGAACAGGTTGCGGTCCATCCAGTCGGCGCTCGACAGATAGACCTCCTCGGCGCCGCCCGCGTGGAAATAGTAGATGCGGTGGTGTTCGAGGAAGCGCCCGACGATCGAGCGCACCGTGATGTTTTCCGACAGCCCCGGCACGCCGGGTTTCAGCGCGCACACGCCGCGCACGATCAGGTCGACCTTGACGCCGGCCTGCGACGCTTCGTACAACGCGGCGATCACCGACGGCTCCAGCAGCGCGTTCATCTTCGCGACCACGCGCGCGCGCTTGCCGGCGCGCGCATTGTCGATCTCCGCGCGGATCGATTCGATGATGCGCGGATGCAGCGAGAACGGCGACTGCCACAGCTCGTGCAGCGTGAGCTCGCCGCCGATCCCGGTCAGTTGCTGGAAGACGTGGTGGACGTCCTCGCAGATTTTCTGGTCGGCCGTCATCAGGCCGAAGTCGGTGTAGAGGCGGGCGGTGCGCGGGTGATAGTTGCCGGTGCCGAGGTGCACGTAGCGGCGCAGCGACGCCTTGCCGTTCCGCACGACGCGCCGCACGATCAGCATCATCTTCGCGTGGCACTTGTGGCCGACCACGCCGTACACGACGTGCGCGCCGACGGCTTCGAGCTGCGACGCCCAGTTGATGTTGGTTTCCTCGTCGAAGCGCGCGAGCAGTTCGACGACGACGGTCACTTCCTTGCCGTTGCGCGCGGCTTCCATCAGCGCGTCCATCAACGGCGAATCGGTGCCGGTGCGGTAGATCGTCTGCTTGATCGCGACGACGCTCGGGTCCTTCGCGGCCTGCTGCAGCAGTTCGAGCACCGGCTGGAAACTTTCGTACGGATGGTGCAGCAGGATGTCGCCGTTGTCGATCGCGTCGAACATCGTCGGCGCGTTGACGATCGCGGGCGGGATCGAAGCGGCGAACGGCGCGAACTTCAGGTCGGGGCGGTCGACGAGGTCGGGGATCTGCATCAGCCGCACGAGGTTCACCGAGCCGGCCACACGATAGCAGTCCTTCTCGCCGAGCAGGCTTTCCTCGAGCAGGCGCCGAACGATATGCGCCGGCGTATCGGCCGACACTTCGAGCCGTACCGCATTGCCGAGGTGGCGCGCAGGCAATTCGCCCTGCAGCGCGACGCGCAGGTTGGTGATTTCGTCCTCGTCGACGAAGAGCTCGCTGTTGCGCGTGATGCGAAACTGGTTGCAGCTCTTCACGACCAGTTGCGGGAACAGTTCGCCGACGAAGCGCTGCATGAACGAGCTGAGCAGCACGAAGCCGTGCTCGAAGCCCGACAGCGCCTGCGGCATGCGCACGACGCGCGGCAGCGCGCGCGGCGCCTGCACGATGCCCATCACCGCCTGGCGGCCGAACGCGTCTCGGCCCTCGAGCTCGACGACGAAGTTCAGGCTCTTGTTCAGCACGCGCGGGAACGGGTGCGCGGGATCGAGGCCGATCGGCGTCAGCACCGGCAGCAGTTCATCGAGGAAGTAGCGGCGCGCCCATTCGAGCTGCTCTTCGTTCCACGTGTCGCTCGCGTGGAAGTAGATGCCTTCCTGTTCGAGCGCGGGCAGCACGGTATCGTGCAGCATCGTGTACTGGCGGTGAACGAGCCGTTGCGCGCGCTCGACGACCAGGTCGTAAGCGTGCTGCAGCGACATGCCGTCGGGGGTCAGTGCGCCCGGGTTGTCGCGGATCTGTTCCTGAAGGCCGGCCATCCGGACTTCGAAAAATTCGTCGAGGTTGCTGCTCGTGATGCAGATGAAGCGCAGTCGCTCGAGCAACGGAATCTGCGGGTCAGCCGCCTGGGCCAGCACGCGCTCGTTGAAACCGAGGATGCCGAGTTCACGATTGAGAAGCGGATAGCGGACGGACATCGGCAGAGTAGGGGGTGATTCGGGCGATGATTCGAAAGGACGCTCGGAAACTCTCACGGTACGATGACGTGCTGATGACGATAATGTATTTATATCGGGAAATTCTACGCCTGAACCGTTTTGTCTCATAAATGTTTCGGCCATATACAATCTACCCGTGTACATGCCCGTGAAGCGTGGCAACGGCAAGCGTTCCACGCTTAAAATGTCGCCTTTGATTGATCGCCCAGCGTGGCCGGCCGGCTGCCGCGGGCGAACGCGCACGGAGCCCCCTTCTGATGGTTACATCCCCCCACTTGCTGGCTGCCGTCGATCTCGGCTCGAACAGCTTTCGGCTGATCGTCGGGCGCGTCGAGGAAACGCCGGCGGGCAGCCAGATCTATCCCGTCGATGCGCTGCGCGAGCCCGTTCGACTGGCCGCAGGCCTGTCGAGCGACAAGATGCTCGATCGCGCGTCGCAGGAGCGTGGCTGGGAGGCGCTCAAGCGGTTCGGCGAGCGCCTGCGCGATTTCCATCCCGATCATGTGCGCGCGGTGGCGACCAACACGCTGCGCGTCGCGAAGAACGCGGGCGAATTTCTCGGCGAGGCCGAAGCGGCGCTCGGTTTTCCGATCGAAGTGATCGCGGGCCGCGAAGAGGCACGTCTGATCTACGCAGGCGCCGCGCATTCGGTGCCGGCGAGCGCCGGCAAGCGGCTCGTCGTCGACATCGGCGGCGGCTCGACCGAATTCATCATCGGCTCGCACTACACGCCGATCGTGATGGAGAGCCTCTACATCGGCTGCGTGAGCCATAGCCGCGCGTTCTTCCCGGCCGGCAACGTCGACGAATACACGATGCGGCAAGCCGAACTCGCGGCCAAGCGCGAGATCCAGATCATTTCCAGCGAGTACAAGAAGGCCGGATGGGACCAGGCGATCGGTTCGTCCGGCACGGCGCGCGCGCTCGCCGAGCTCGTCGAGGCGAACGGATTCAACGATGCGGGCATCACGCACGGCATTTCGCGCGGCGGGCTCGAACGCCTGAAGCGCGCGCTGATCAAGTCCGAGAACGTGAACCGGCTGAAGCTGATCGCGCTGAAACCCGATCGCGTGCCGGTGCTCGCCGGCGGCCTCGCGATCATGCTCGCGGTATTCGAGGAGCTGGGGGTCGACTACGTCGATACCACCGACGGCGCGCTGCGTCTCGGCGTGCTGTACGACCTGCTCGGCCGGACCCAGCACGAGGACATGCGCGCGGTGACCGTCGAGGGCTTCACGCGCCGCTACGGCGTCGATCGCGCGCAGGCCGAGCGCATCGGTGCGCTCGCGGTGCGGTTCTACGACGAGCTCGACGAATCCGACGACGAAGCACGCGAGGAAGGCAGGATGTTCCTCGGTTGGGCCGCCGCGTTGCACGAGATCGGCCTGTCGATCTCGCACAGCTCGTATCACAAGCATTCGGCCTATATCGCGAGCAACGCCGACATGCCGGGTTTCTCGCGCACCGACCAGGCGCGTCTTGCCGCGCTCGTGCTCGGGCATGCGGGCAAGCTCGGCAAGCTGTCGCAGGCGCGCGACGTCGAATGGCCGCTGCTGTTCTGCCTGCGGCTCGCGGCGCTGCTGTGCCGGCGCCGGACCGATGCCGGGCTGCCGGACATTTCCGTGTCGCAGATGAAGAAGGGCGGGTATGAAGTGCGCCTGCCGGGCGCATGGGTCGAGCAGAACCCGCTGACCGACTACAGCCTCAGCCAGGAAGCGGCCGAGTGGGAGAAGGTCGGTATTCCGTACCGCGTGGTTTATACGGGCGCGTGACGCGCCCGCACGACGGCGGCGCGCTCGCGCCGCCAGCGCTGCCTTACGATGCGCTCAGTCGGAGCACACGATCGCGGTCAGGAACGGGAATGCCTGCTTGACGGTCGCGTCGCTGCCGGCCTTGCGCACGGCCTGCTCGACCGCGTTCTTCGTGCCGCGCACCACGACGCCGTATGCCCAGGTGCCGATCGGCGTGCCGTCGCCGGGCTGGAAAATCGGATCGTTCGCCTGGTAGCCGAGCACGACATAGACGCCGAAGCCGTAGGCGGTCAGCGGATGGTTCGTGCGGAATGCGTTCACCGAATTCGACTCGACGTGCATCGGCTCCGACTGGATGTCACCTGCCGCGAGCAGCGGCGCGACGAACTTGTGGCCGTTCGAATGGCAGTCGAGCGCGTCATCGAGCGACTTGGCCGATGCGACGCCGGGCGCGACGAGGGTGCCGATTGCGAGCAGCGCGCCGATCAGGGCGGTCTTGAAAACGTGGTTTTTCATGCGCGATTGCGGGTTGGAGGCGGACATTATCGCGTGTTCCCGCAAGTTTCGTGCGCGGGTTGGGGGCGGTACGGCGCCGGTGGCGCAACCGGGCGGCGGACCAAACGAAAAAGGGCTGCAAGCGCGATGGCTTGCAACCCTTATCGTGTATCTCGTGGTCGGAGCGAAAGGATTCGAACCTACGACCCTCTGATTCCAAATCGGGTGTCCCTACTATTTTCAACGTCGCTGGCGATCGATGGAAGTTATGAATCATTGATTTGATGTGGAACTTAAGCTCATTGCGATTTTCTGTTCCGACCCACAACGCTGCACGTAGCAGCAAAATGCTGGCAACGATGAGCGATAGCGAGAAAACGCAGCGGGCGGGCAAGGATGCCATGAATTTCACGAAAACGGCGATCGAAGCGTTGCCGATGCTGGAGAAGGGCTTGAAGTATTACTACGACACGAAGGTGAGCGGTCTTGCGATCCGCATCGGCCCGAGCGGCGTCAAGACGTTCATTCTCAAAATGGCTGAATTCCCCGTCGTACGTCATCGCCCAAGCGTAGCTCAGCAAATTGGTGACCTATGACTCGCTGTCGCCGATTGCACCTGAGCGCGAGCTCCGCTCCGCTAGATGACTGGGGGCAAACTCCGTCAAGCCGCACCATATTTCTCAGACTTTAGATTAGAATCGCGCGAGAAACTCGCTGTCGCAATGGCTGACCGTCGTCGTTATGCCACTGTATTGACGGTCGAACCTGAGAGAAATAACGAAAATGGATATCAGACCGTCCGCACTCGGGGACCTGAAGTTGCGCGACCTCTATGAGGCGATCAGCAAGGGCGTTTTGCAGCAGGGGCGACTGCTGATGCTGGATACGCCGCTCGGCAAGAATGCGCTGGTGCCGTTACGGGCTCGCGGATCGGCCAGAATCGGGCGCGACTATTCGTACACGATCGACGTCGCGTCGACGCGCGATGACACCGCGCTGCTGTCGTTGATGCACCAACCCGTTAGCCTGCGGATTCAGCAGGTCACGGCTCCTTTTGCGGTTCCCGTTTATCGTCCGGTCCACGGCTTCGTGCATCGGGTCGCCTATTTGGGCGGAAACGGCGGCCTTTCGACATACCAGATCGAGTTTTCATCGGCACTGGTCTTCCTTGAGAAGACTCGCAACGAAGAAGGCTGGCTCGAGAAAGACGCTCGCGAGATCATCTCCGACGTGTTCGATCGGTATCCGCAGTTGCGCGGGCAGTATCGTTTTGCGCTGTCATCCGATCCTGCCAAGCGTTCTTGGTGCAGGCAGAGCGAATCCGATCTTCACTTTGTGAACCGCTTGGCGGAGGCCGAGGGCTGGTATTTCTACTGGGTCCACGAAAACGTTAGCGAAGGCGACGCTCCCAAGACGACGCTCGTCATCGTTGATCGCGTTTCGACCCTTCCCGACGCCAAGCCAGTTGAATTCATTCGGGCGAACGACAGCAATGAATCCGATGGTTTCGCCCATTGGGCAGCGGTGCAGACGATGCAGAGCACGCGCTACATATCGCGTGCGTTTGATTACAAGCGGCCCGCGTCCGATTTTCAGGTTGAGAGCGGACTTGTCGCGACGAGCTATGTTACGGAGGAGCGCCGCCAGAAAGCTGAGCATAGCGTTCCTGATGCGCCGATGACGGTCTACGAATCGACGGCTTACGGCTATTCCAGCTCAGAAACAGGTGAGGTGCGAGCGCGACGGCGAGTAGAGATGTGGGATGCGCGAGCAAGCCGATATTTTGGTGTCGGAGGCGTGCGGTGGCTTGATGCCGGTTCGCGGTTTATGTTGAACGGACATCCCCGCCACGAAGGCGGTGATGCGAAGAAGCGAGAGTTTTTGGTGGTCGAGGCGCGTTGGTTCATCGAGAACAACGTCCCGATCGGCCAGCAGACGGCCGAGTTTCCGCAAAGTCTTCGTGCAACTCTGGCCGAGCAGCAGGCGATTCACCGTGAGCGGTTCAAGACGCCTGGACATGAGGCGGATGGCTCGGTCGGGTTTTTTGTGATCGAAGTCGAAGCACAGCCCACGGCTGTTGAATACCGGAGCCCGCTGGATCATCCGAAGCCTGTCATGGCGATCGAACACGCGCTTGTCGTGACCCCGGATGGCGCGGAAGCGTGGACGAACGACCGAAACCAGATCAGGGTGCATTTCGCATGGGATCGCAAGAACCCGCCGGACGCCTTCAATTCCTCACCATTGCTGTCGTCGCTTCAATCCGATACCGGGAACGGTTATGGGGCTGTTCACGTCCCGAGGGCGCGGGAATGGGTCATCGTTGGTTACTGGAACGGCGACTGTGACAAGCCGTTCGTATTAGGGCGGATCAACGGAGGCGCGACCCCCTCTCCATGGCATTCAAACGCGTTGTTGTCCGGGTTCAAGTCGGATGGATTCGGCAAGACAGGGGCATACAACTCGTTCGTCCACGACGATTCCACGAATCAAGGCGGCACGCGGCTGGTCAGCTATACCGGCAAGAGCTATGCGGCGCTGACGCAGGGCTACCTGATCAAGCATGACGGCAACACGCGCGGACAGTACCTGGGTGCTGGTTTCATCCTGCACGCCGACGAGTTCGGTGCAGTTCGTGCCAGCAAGGGTTTGTCCATTAGTGCGCACTCGAAATCCTACGACGATGAGCAGATGGGTGTGGACGAGGCGCGGTCGCAGTTGCAGCAGGCGGGAATGCTGGTCGAGTCGCTGTCTAGCGCAAGCACAACCGCTCAGGCGGAATCACTGCAAGCCGGACAGGATGCGCTCAAGGCGCTATCGACGGACATCCAGCATCCGGTGTCGGGCGATACGTCGGGCGGCGTGACCGCGGGTGGCGGTACTGGCAGTGCCAACGGATTTGCGCAGCCGAACATATTGGTATCGACGCCGAAGGACATTGCACTGGTCGCAGACAACTCGACGCATATCGTGGCCGAGAAAGAGGTCAACGTCGTCAGTAACGAGAACACGTACGTGGCAACGGGCAAGTCGTTCGTCGTGGCGGCCGCGGAAAAGGTGAGCTTCTTCGCGCACAAACTCGGCGCATTCTTTGTGACGGCGAAAGGTCCGATCAAGCTGTCGGCCAACACGGATGACGTGAACGTCAATGCGGGTAAAGACGTGACGGTGAAGGCCAAGCGCATTGTGCTCGACGCCGATGAAATCATCATCAAGGCGGGCGGCTCATACACCCGTTGGGTGGCGGCTGGCATTGAAGACGGCACGCAAGGCCCGCGCACGATTAAATCGGCGTCGCTCAGCCGTCAGGGGCCGAGTTCGATTGCGCAACATATGAACAGTCTGCCGCAGGCCAAATTTAACGATCCGTATGTGCTGCGTGATCGCATCACGGGCGAGGTGCTGAAAAACCACCCGTACGAACTGATCCGCGGGGACGGCACACGTCTGACCGGGGTGACGAACGAGCTGGGGCACGTGGCCGAGCAGAAAAGCGACGATATCGAGAAGTTGGCGGTGCGCGCATTGCGGCCGAAGCCGAACGGTCCTGCGGCATGAATTCGATAACCGATGCGCGAATTTGAAGAATAGCGATGAGCAAAAACACAGATCAATCCGGCGGCGAATCGCCGTTCAGTGACGATGCCGAGAACGAAGTCGTCCGGCAGGCTGGTCGCACGGACAAGGATGGTGCGTCGGTCGGGCATTTTACGTTGACGCCGGCGAGTGACACGCGCACTAAAGAACTGCTGTGCGACGTGCGGCCAATCATTCCGGTGATCTTCCTGCCAGGCGTGATGGGTTCGCCGTTGGTGAACACCGAAACCGGTGACGAGATGTTCTTTGCACCGGAGACGGACGGCCTATTGGGGAAGGCAGGTGCGTTGCCAGCTCTGATCGGCATGTGGTTCAAGGGCGCGTCTACTCGGGAAACGCAGTTCGACCCGACCTTGGCAGCCGTCACCCCGTTCGGGCCGGTCAGCGCAGGCAAGCACGAGAAGGATGCTGAACCAGACCAGTATGTGGACGAGAAGGAGGCCATTCGGCGGGGTTGGGGCTCAGTGTATCGGTCGAGCTATCAACCCATGTTGGCGTGGCTGCAGGAACAATTGAACGAGCCTATGCATCTTGGGAAGCATAAAGGACCCTGGATTCAAGGCGACCCTGACGGCGAGAAGTGGGCGCTTAAGTCACTGCTGGACACGGAGCCGGCTGACTATGGGGCGATCGACGCCGGCGCGCAAGGCCGTGGGCTGGCGATCACGAAAGATTCGGAGGTGTTCAAGCACTTCATGAAATTCCAGTACCGGGTGTACGCGATTGGCTACAACTGGCTGCAATCGAATGAAAAGTCCGCGCAGGATGTGATCGATGGCACGAATTTCAAGGACAAGAAGACCGGCAAGATCACGCGACTGATGGGAATCAGGGAGATCATCGAAGAGAACCATAGCGGCAAGGCGATTATCCTGACGCACTCGATGGGCGGGTTGGTGGCTCGGATGGCGATTGCCATGCACGGGGCAGGGAGTATGTTGCACGGAGTATTCCACAACGTGCTGCCGGCGACCGGGGCGCCGATCGCGGCGAAGCGGTTTCGTACCGGCGGTGGTAGCGAGGGTTCGATAGACGGTTTCATCAATGGTGCCCTGCTCGGGAGTAATGCGAACGAATTTGTGGCGGTGGCCGCGAATGCACCGGGGGCGCTCGAGTTGCTGCCGATGCCGGATTATCACAACGGCGAGGCATGGTGGATTTTTGCACGGCTCGATGGCACACCGGTGATGGAGTTTCCGAAAGATGGGAGCGCATATGCGCAGATTTATACCAATTCGAAATGGTACGGCTTGGTGCCGGAGCAGTCGACATCGTTGCTCGACCCGGCAGGAATCATCCAGGCACGACTCGACGCTAACCCAATAAAGTCCACCGTATCTGAGAATTTCAGCAAGGTAATGAAACAGGTGGTTGAGAATCAAACCAATATAAAGTACGCCTACCACGATAATACGTATGTGGCTTACGGGGATGGGGAGTTGAAACCCAAGGGAGCAACCGAATCGGGCGACAATCATGGCAAACCCACAATCGAGAAAGGCAAGAAGCTGACCGATTTGTTGGCATGGGGCACGGTGATCTGGAAGGGAAACGTGCCCGCAGGGGTAACGGCGGAGGAACTGAGCGCCGCGCGGTTCATGCACGATACGCACAGCGGCACGCTACGCGTGCACTTGGATTCGCGCAACGTCACCATCGAATTCGAGGTTCAGAAACAGCCTAAGCTACCGCCTGACAGCAAAGTCCCCGATCCTAAGAAGAACGGGATCATCCCAGGTGATGGTACCGTGCCGGTCTGGTCGGCCGAAGCTCCTGCGTACGGCGTAAATGGTGGGGCGGCCCACGGTGTACAAGTGGTATTTGACCAAGGGGGCTACGTGCATCAGGAAAGCTACAACCATCCGTGGACTCGCTGGGCGTTGCTCTACAGTATCGTGCAAATCGCACAAGATGCAAAGGAGCCGCAATGCTGACACGTATTGGACGATTGCTGTTTTTTGTAGCGGGCATCTGCGCCTGTTCGATCACTTTTTCTGTGGAACCGACGATGACGAATCCTCTGCTGTCCAAACCGCGCCCGTGGTGTGTCGGACGCTTCGTGTTCAATCGACCTGCGACGAGCGAACTCACGAATCAGCGATATGGGTTTTGGGGGGATAAGCTGGAGACACAACACAATGTTGCTATTGCTACATATCAGACAAAAGTCGGAGGTTTGGAGAAAAAATTAAAGACGGAAAAAAGAATCGACCCCGGAAATAATAATAATAAATTGAATCACGTATGGCTGGAAAGAGAAATATCTCCAAGAGCAAATGCAAAGGTATTTGCTTACGTGGATGCGTATACGGAAGGTGTAAAATTACCTTTCGATACGGAGGGTTATATCTACGAAAACAGCACGTTATTCCATACAACCGGGTCATTTGGTTCGACCGGTTTGGACAAGTTTGAACCTGTTTACACGGACCTCTATCGGCGCATCAAGGCACGTGACAATTGGTCGGTGCCGACCGAGTCGGGGTTCTGCTTTGACGGCGGCATAGCCACGGGTTCGTCGACCTTCTCCGAGGAGGTCAGCCAGTCGTTCGCGTTGATGCCGGGGCGGCCAGCGCTGCTCGTGATCCAGATGCGCGAATCGGTAACCGGCGACCAGAAATCGCCACTGACCAAGACGTTGCCTGATCTGCGCGCGAAGATGGATCAGATATCGAGCGGGAGCTATCGCATTCTGCGGCAGGGCAAGCGCACGGTGGCCGGGATGGATGCCGAGGAAGTGCTGTTCGCGTTGAAGGAAGGCGAGATTACGTCGTACCGTTTCTATCTGCTCGCGCCGGGTGATCCGAGTACGTTGGCGAAGCCACATACGGCGATTCAATTGCTCTTAGGCGCACCCAGTTCCGACCTGTCGCCCGACCAGGCAAGTTCGCCGGTGGACGAGGCTGGTGCGCTGCAAACGTGGGACACACTGCTGAACAGCCTGCGACTGCGGCCTGGCGCAGTCTGAGCGGAGGCGACATGCGACGCTACGACATCGTGAAGGGTGACGCGACGACAGTCGGAGGCATCGTGCAGGGTGGTGACGGACAAGACATGCTGCACGACCACGAACAAACGTATGAACACGATCCGGTATGGTGCCCGGTGTGCAAGACACTCGGCGTGATCGTGTGCGATGGCCCGCGTCATTCGAGCACCGGACCGGATGGCCGACAGTCGGCGTTGAGTGACGACCTCTGTCGGTGCGCGTGTCCGATTCCGCCGAAACTGGTGGCGTCACAGTCGGTATCGTATACGGAGGTCTGAGCGACGGAGAAGGAGAACGACATGCCCCGAACGATCGCAGGTCGGGTTGTACTGCTGGTGCTGGCGGTGAGTGTTACGGGGTGCGCTTCGACCGGAATATTGAGCAGCGCCATGTAGTTCTCCGTACTCGACACTAGGCCGATGCCCTTGACCCTAGCCCACAAAACTGTCCCATTTGAAAGTGGAAAATTCCGGCACATCGGTGACGGTACTGAATGTAGTCTTGCGCGTAATCGTTATTGCGCCGGAGAGTTCCAAAGACCAGATGGATAGATTGCGGAGGGTCGCTTGGGATACTGCTCGGCATCGCGCCAGTCGGCGCGGGCGATGAAAAGGCGGTGCTGGGCGGGGACGAGACGGTCAGCCATCGGGCGCGGTTCCTTATGGGAATCGCATCCAGATGCTAGCAAAATAGTAGCAATAGCCCAGCGACGCACCAAAGAAAAAGGGGTTAGCTTCAGCTAACCCCTTGATTCCTTTGGTCGGAGCGAAAGGATTCGAACCTTCGACCCTCTGATCCCAAATCAGATGCGCTACCAGGCTGCGCTACGCTCCGACGAGCCAAAGATTCTATCGTCTAATGGGTAGCTGGGTCAATCACGTTTTGCATAAGGCGCACATCATCACGAAGCGCTTACGATTGGCGACAATTCGAAGCGTGATCGTCCGGCCTGCGAGTGTGCGGCCGGAACATTCGTCGAAGCATGGAGAGACATCATGATGAACCTGATCCTGTGGCGCCACGCCGAAGCCGAGGACTACGCGGCAAGCGACCTCGCACGCCAGTTGACGGCCCGCGGGCGCAAGGAAGCGCAGGCCATGGCCAAATGGCTGCGCGGCCGGCTCGAGTCGAGCAGCATGATCCTCGCTAGCCCGGCGGCGCGCACCGTGCAGACCGTCGAGGCGCTGACCGACCAGTACCGGACCGTCGATGCGCTCGCGCCGGGCGGCAGCGTCGACGACGTGCTGGCGGCTGCCGGCTGGCCCGACGGCATCGCGCCGACGGTCGTGATCGTCGGACACCAGCCGACGCTCGGCAGCGTCGCGGCGCAGCTGATCGCCGGCAACGGCGACAGTTGGAGCGTCAAGAAGGGCGGTATCGTGTGGCTCGCGAGCCGCACGCGCGACGGCAATCGTCAGGCCGTGCTGCGCGCGGTATTGACGCCGGACCTTGTCTGAAGGGGGTTGAAGGCATTGATCATACGGTTTCGCAGCCTTTCTGCTAAAGTCAATTCGGCGACACGTCATTGAATGGACACGGTCGTGCCACAGAACGGTAACGACCGGTTACTACATTGGCTGGCATGTCGTCCTATTCCTTACGATCAGGAAAGCCTAATGCGAGAACTGCCGACGCCTACGCTCCCCTTTGCCTCGCTTCCCCTCGACACGTCGCGGCGTCACCTGCCGCGCGCTGCTGAAACCGTCACATCCGAGTTCCGTCTGCGTGCCGCCTGGGCCCGCACGGAAGACGAGCTGCGCGAGGCCCAGCGCCTGCGTTACACCGTGTTCGCGGAAGAGATGGGCGCCCAGGTCAGCGGTCCATCCGGTCTCGACGTCGATCCGTTCGACGCCTATTGCGATCATCTGCTGGTGCGCGATCTCGACACGCTGAAGGTGGTCGGCACGTACCGTGTGCTGCCGCCGCACCAGGCCGCGCGTGTCGGCCGTCTGTACGCCGAAGGCGAATTCGACCTGTCGCGCCTGACGCACCTGCGCGGCAAGATGGTCGAGGTCGGCCGCTCGTGCGTGCACAGCGACTACCGCAGCGGTGCCGTCATCATGGCGCTCTGGGGCGGTCTCGGTGCGTACATGATGCAGAACGGCTACGAGACGATGCTCGGCTGCGCGAGCGTGTCGATGGCCGACGGCGGGCACTATGCGGCGAACCTGTATCAGTCGCTGTCGCCCAACTCGCTGACGGCGCCGGAATACCGCGCGTTCCCTCATACGGCACTGCCGGTCGACGAACTGCAGACGGGCACCGTCGTCTCGCCGCCGCCGCTGATCAAGGGCTACCTGCGTCTTGGTGCGAAGATTTGCGGTGCGCCGGCGTGGGATCCCGACTTCAACTGCGCGGACTTCCTGACGCTGTTCCGGCTGTCGGACATCAACGCCCGCTACGCCCGGCACTTTCTGGGCTGAGCCGTTCGTTTCGCAGCGCGCTGCCCAGGCGCGCACGCAAGCGAACGCCGTCGCGCGGCAGACTGCCGCTCGACGGCGTTTGTTCGTTCCGAGGAAATTGTTCTATCCGGCCCTGTTAATTTGGGCGATACGCACTGACCACCGTGCGGGCAGGCGCACGTTCGGAGCAGGCCGCGCAGGCGGCGGCCCGGGCGACAGGGCGGCCTCGCCTAGTGCTTGCGCCGCCAGTCGAGCAGGTGGTGTTCGGCCATCCAGTGATGGATCATTCCTTCGCCGCCGTGGCTGCGCTTGTATTCGCGCGACTCGAAATAGGACAGGGCGACGAGCACCATCAGACCGATGAACAGGCCGATCAGGCCGGCGATCTCTTCAGTCGACATGGCAGCCTCCTTTCAACGGCATAGCGCCATGCGTACATGGTAGAACATGCGCGGGACAACCCCTAACCCGGAATTCCGCTAGACTCGGCGCGGTCCTGGCGCGCGATGGGCGCGCCGTTTTCCGGAGCCTCACCGATGACCCGTTTCATGCTGGCCGTGCTGGCCGCGTCCATTCTCGCCGGCTGTTCCAGCGATCCCCACCAGTCCCGCCGCGGCCACCCGCCGCAAGATCCGGCCGATTACCACGGCGTGCCGACCGACATGACGCCACCGTCGATGCTCGGTGAGCCGGCGCCGTCAGCACCCGCATCCGCACAATAACGAAACCGGCCGGCCTGCCTGGCCGTCAGGTGCCGGCTGCGGGTGCGTCGGCGCCGATTCGCCGCGTCAGCGCCGGCAGGTAGCGCGCAAGCGTCGCGCCGCGCGCCACCATGAACAGCAGCAGCGCGAACCACAGCCCGTGATTGCCGAACGGGCCGACAGCCGCCAGCGTCGCGGCAATGAAGATCGCGAACGACACGACCATCGCGCGCATCAGCGATTGCGTCTGCGTTGCGCCGATGAACACGCCGTCGAGCAGGAACCCCCATACGGATACGATCGGCGAGATCGCCGCCCACGGCAGGTATTGCAGCGCGACCGCGCGGATCCCGGCCTGGTCGGTCAGCCGTGCGACGATCCAGCCGCCGGCCGCCCAGTAGACGAGCGCGAACAGCAGCGCGCCGAGCGCGGACCAGAGCAGCGTGACCCGCACGGCCCGCCGGAATGCGGCGCGGTCGCGCGCGCCGGCTGCGGCGCCGACGAGCGCCTCGGCCGCATGCGCGAAGCCGTCGAGCCCGTACGCCATGAAGGTCTGGAAATTCAGCAGCAATGCGTTGGCCGCGAGCGTCGCGTCACCCTGTTTGGCGCCCAGATGCGCGAACCAGCCGAACGCGCCGAGCAGGCACAGCGTGCGAAGGAAGATGTCGCGATTGAGCGCGATCAGCCGCTTGAGCGCCGCGCGATCCGCCAATGCTCCCGCGGCCAGCGGCGCAAGGCCGCGCGGGCGCAGTTGCCATAGCATCCATGCGCCGAGCGCGAAGCCGCACGCGTCCGCGGTCGCGGTCGCCGCGCCGATTCCGGCGATACCCCAGCCGAAGCCGTACACGTACAGCAGCACGGCGCCGATGTTCACCGCGTTGATGAAGACCTGCGCGACGAGCGCGAGCCGCACGCGCTGCACGCCGAGCAGATAGCCGAGCACGACGTAGTTCGCGAGCGCGAACGGCGCGCTCCAGATTCGTGCGTGGCCATAGGCCAGCGCCGTCGCGCGGACGGCGTCGCTGCCGCCCAGCGCGGTCAGCGCGAATGACAGCAGCGGCACCTGCAGCGCGAGCACGGCGGCGCCGAGCGCGAACGCGACGATCAGCGCGCGCAGCACGTTGAGCCGGATGCTGGCGGCGTCGCCGGCGCCGTGCGCCTGCGCGACGAGACCGGTTGTGCCCATGCGCAGGAAGCCGAAGCCCCAGAACACGAAGCTGAAGAACAGCCCGCCGAGCGCGACGCCGCCGAGATACTGCGCGCCGTCGAGGTGGCCGGCGACGGCCGTGTCGACCGCGCCGAGGATCGGCTGGGTCAGGTTCGCAAGGACGATCGGGAAGGCGAGCGCGAGGACGCGCCGGTGCGAGACTGCGGCCGACCCGGTGCCGGCCCCGTGCAGTAATGCGGATTCGGACATGGCGAACGCGTCAGGCGCGTTCCTGCACGCAGACCCACGGCGACACGACTACCGCCCACAGCTCCGGATTGCGCGCCGCGAAGTCGGCGGCGGTTTCCGCCGGCATGCGCGCGACGAGACCGGACGACAGCCAGCGCGTGACCTGTTCGGCGTCGTCGCCGGCGATCGCTTCCGCGACGCTGACGAGATCGAGATCGCGTGCGACCGACAGCAGCTTGCCCTGCGCGAAGAAGCGCTCGAGGTCGCACCAGTCGATCTTGGCGGTTTCGCCGAGGAGTTTGGCGTAGAGCGGGCTGTGCGACGCGCCCGCGGCGGATTCGTGTTGGTCGGAGGACATCGGTCGTGTACTGAAAAGACTGCGTGGGCGCCACTATAAACCATCCGGGCGCGCGGCCAGCCACGCGGCGCGGCGGCACGCGCCCGGTTCACGCGTCGCGCAGCGCGCGGCGCACGATCTTGCCGGTTGCCGTCATCGGCAGGCTGTCGACGAACGCGATCGCGCGCGGGTACTCGTGCGCGGCCAGGCGCGTCCGCACGTGGGCCTGCAGCGCCTGCACGAGCGCGTCGTCGCCGACATGGCCGGGGTTCAGCACGACGAACGCCTTGACGATCTCGGTGCGCGTCGGATCGGGCACGCCGACGACGGCCGCCATCCGCACCGCCGGGTGCGTGAGCAGGCAGTCTTCAATCGGCCCCGGCCCGATCCGGTAGCCGGCGCTCGTGATCACGTCGTCGTCGCGGCCGACGAAGCGCACGAAGCCGTCGGCGTCGATGGTGCCGGTGTCGCCGGTGAGGAGATAGTCGCCCGCGAACTTGTCGCGCGTCGCGGCGGGATTGCGCCAGTATTCGAGGAACATCACCGGGTCGGGGCGACGCACCGCGATGCGCCCTTCGACGCCGGGCGGGAGCGGCGTGCCGTGCTCGTCGACGATCGCGACCGCATGGCCGGGCACGGCCTTGCCGATCGTACCGGGCTGCGCATCGAACAGCGCCGCGCATGACGACAGCACCATGTTGCATTCGGTCTGTCCGTAGAACTCGTTGATCGTCACGCCGAGCGCGTCGCGTCCCCAGGCCGTCAGTTCGGTGCCGAGCGATTCTCCGCCGCTCGCGACCGATTTCAGCGCCAGCGCGTGGCGCTCGCGCGGCGCGGGCACCGCGCGCATCAGCTTCAACGCGGTCGGCGGCAGGAACGCGTGGGTCACGCCGTGCCGCGCCATCAGCGCGAACGCGGCTTCGCCGTCGAACTTCTCGAAGCGGCGCGCGAGCACGGGCACGCCGTGGTGCCATGACGGCAGCAGCACATCGAGGAGCCCGCCGATCCACGCCCAGTCGGCGGGTGTCCAGAACAGGCGCGCGTCGCGCGGAAAGCATTGCTGCGACATCTCGACGCCCGGCAGGTGGCCCAGCAGCACGCGATGCGCATGGAGTGCGCCTTTCGGTTTCCCGGTCGTCCCGGACGTGTAGATGATGACCGCCGGGTCGTCGGCGGCGGTGTCCGCCGGCACGAAATCCGGCGATTCGGCGGCGAGTGCGGCGTCGAAGCGCAGCACGCCGGGCGCGTCGGGCGCATCGTCGCCGATGCAGTAGCAGGTGCGCAGCGCCGGCAGTTGCGCGCGCAGCGGCGCGATCTTCGCGTACCCGGCCGCGTCGGTGACGAGCGCGGCGGCTTCGCTGTTCGCGAGCCGGTATTCGAGCGCGTCCGCGCCGAACAGCGTGAACAGCGGCACCGCGATCGCGCCGAGTTTGTACGCGGCGAGATGGGCGATCGCGGTTTCGGGGCCCTGCGCGAGGAAGATGGCGATCCGGTCGCCGCGTTGCAATCCCGCACGTGCAAAGCTGTTCGCGAGCCGGTTAGAAGCATTCCTCAGGTCGTCGAACGTGAGGTGGGACACGTCGCCTTGCGTCGTTTCGTGAATCAGCGCGAGCCGTCCGCTGCCGTCGGCCCACTTGTCGCAGACGTCCACGCCAATGTTGTAACGGTCCGCAACGTTCCACGCGAAGCGGGAGAGCAGGTCGTCGTAGCGGTCGGCGGCGGGTAGCATCGCGTGTCTCCTTGGCATCGATCGTCGGCATTGGCCGATAGCTTACATCGGCATTTCACGCGACCGAAATCACAATGGCGCCTGATGGATAGGGAATGTTCGGACTCGCCCAACGGGGGCGGCTCAGTGCACGATTCCGCCATGACGCATAAGATCATGACAAAACAGTGATGAGACCATGGATTTGCTTCTGATAGCTGCGGGGTTCAGCCTGTTCGGAATCGGTGCGCTGGTGGTGTTTGCCAGCTGCGTCGATCCGTTGTCGGGCCGGTTCACCGGCCGTCTGCGCAAGCGCTGACACAACCTTACCGATCTCCCTCGTGACGACATGCGATGCATGCCGGCATCGCGTGTCGTCCTCCTTCGGCGGTGGCGCGCTCAGCGCGCCGGCAGGTAGCGTGCCGGATCGATCGAGCGGCCGCCGTAGCGCAGCTCGAAGTGCAGCGCGACGCGATCGCTGTCGCTGTTGCCCATTTCCGCGATCGTTTGCCCCTGCGTGACCGACTGGCCTTCCTTCACGAGCAGCGCACGGTTGTGCGCGTAAGCCGTCAGGTAGTCGGCATTGTGCTTGAGGATGATCAAGTTGCCGTAGCCGCGTAATCCGTTGCCCGCGTAGACGACGGTGCCCGGTGCGGCGGCCAGCACCGGCGTGCCCGTGGCGTTGGCGATATCGATGCCCTTGGATTTCGAGCCGTCGAAGCTGCGCACCACGTTGCCGGCGGCCGGCCAGATCAGCGCGATGCTGGTGGCCGGCTTGACGGCCGATTCGACCGGCGCCGAAGGCGCGGGGCGGCTGCGGCCCGCACTGCCGGTGCCGGTGGTCGATGCGGTCGTCGTGCCGGGCGGCGGCGCGACGCGCAGCACCTGGCCGACCTCGATCGCGTCGGGATTCGCGATCTGGTTCCAGCGCACGATGTTCGCCATCGACGTGCGATTCTCGCGCGCGATCTTGTAGAGCGTGTCGCCGCGCTCGACGCGGTAGTAACCCGGGCCGACGGGTGCGGAGCCGCACGCGACGAGCAGTGCGGCGCAGGCGGCCGCGAAGAGCCGCTTCGTTGTTGTTCCGAACATTGAACCTCGCAAAACCCCGCCGCGCGCGACGCGGCAGGCGATACAAAACGTCCGATTTTAACGGGTTCGACCCGAGCACCGCAGTTTCGGGCCGCGGGCGCGGCCGGCGCGCACCGGTTCGCCCGTGCGGCCGACGTCAGCCGGCGAGCGGCAGCACGCGAATCCGCAGCGACGCTGTTTCGGTCGCGCCGGGTGCGAGCGTGCGCAGCCCGAGGCCGTTGTGGATCGCGTCCGGCAGGCCGAGCCACGGCTCGACGCAGTAGAAGTTCGATTCCGGCTTTTCCGTCCAGGTCGTGACCGCGTACCACGGGATCGAGCCCGGGACGTCGAGCGCGATCTCGATCGTGCGGCGGCGGCCCGGCATCACGATGCGCACCGGCTCCGACGGCACGCCGTCGAGGCAGTGGAAGCGGTCGAGAATGTCCGGATCGCCGAGGCTGTACGATGCTTCGCCGGGCTCGAGCGGGCTGATCGAGCCGTCGGCGCGCTGCATGCAGCGGCGCGTCGGCGGCAGCTCGAGCGTGGTTTGCGCGCGCTCGCCGTGCGGCAGCGCGAAGTAGAAATGGTGGCCCGCGTAGTAGGGCAGTGGCGTGTCGCCGCGATTGGTCGTGGTGAGCGCGACGTCGAGCGTGTGGGCATCGGCGAGCCGGTAGGTCGTCTCGAACCGGAAATCGAACGGGTAGCTGTCGCGCAGCGCGTCGTTCGCATCGAGCGTCATCGATAGCGCGGCGGCGTCGGCCGACGGTTGTGCCGCAAACGGCAGGTCGCGCGCGAAACCATGCATCGGCAGGTCGCGGACCACGCCGGCGGCATCGCGCCAGCGGCCCAGTTCGCCGTCGACGCGATGGCGGCCGAGGAACGGGAACAGCAGGGGATTGCCGCCGCGCACGCGCGCGAGGTTGCTCCAGTCGGCGGCTTCCGGCCAGAAGATGACCGGATCGTTGTCGACGTGCCACGACAGCAGGCGGCCGCCGAATTGCGGGGCGACCCGGACGAGCGACGGGCCGGCGTGAAGTTCATGAATGTCGTGCTGCTGGAAGATCGGCATGGCGAATCGGTATGAACGGGTGGACGGGGGCGCGATGGTGCGCTCCATTATCGGGCCGCGAGGCGGTCGGGGAAAACCCTTCTCGGGGAAATCGCGAGTTTTTCAGACTGCCGACGGTCTGGATAATGGCGTTAAACCGGTGATGTTGCCGGGTCATGACACTTCGTGGAGGGGGCCATGGATCTGGCAATGGCAATGGGTATCGCACTGTTCGGCATGTTTACCGGCAGCACGGTATTGTTTTTCTATCAGCTCGGCCGCTGACGGCAATTTCTGCCGGAATCGAAAGGCCCGCCATGCAAATGGCGGGCTTTTTGCTTTCTGAGTGCTTACAAGTTGCAAGCGTTTGTGTGCATTGCCGCAATAACCGGCCAAATGCCTTGGCGCAGTAATCCTGGCTGGGCATAATCGGGGCGCGTTTTTTCGGACGCGCGATGCGTCGTCCGCTTTTCTACCCGATTGATCATCACTAAAAGGACCGACGCGTGAGTCTCTGGTTTCTGATATTCCTGAGCGTCCTGCAGGGCGTCACCGAACTCTTCCCCGTCAGCAGTCTCGGCCACACGCTGCTCGTGCCCGCGCTGTTCGGCATGCACATCGACAAGCACGCACCGCAGTTGCTGCCGTTCCTCGTCGCGCTGCACCTCGGCACCGCGCTCGCACTGCTGTGGTACTTCCGCGCACGCTGGATCGCGCTGATCAGCGGCTTCTTCGCGCAGCTCGGCGGCCGCAAGAACGACGACGGGCACCTGATGTGGGCGCTGATCATCGGCACGATCCCGACCGGGATCGTCGGCCTCCTGCTCGAGAAGCGCATCGAGCGCGTGTTCCACGACCTGCGGATCGTCGCGATCGCCCTGATCATCAACGGCGTGCTGCTGTGGGTCGGCGACCGGATCCAGCGCAGCCGTGCACACCAGCCGCCCGAAAAGATGACGTTCAAGCAGGCGTTCTTCGTGGGCCTCGCGCAGATCGGCGCGCTGATCCCGGGTTTTTCGCGCAGCGGGCTGACGATGATTGCCGGTAACGCGGCGGGGCTGACGGCGGAAAAGGCGGCGGAGTTTTCGTTCCTGCTCGGCACGCCGATCATTTTCGCGGCGGGCGTGCTGGAACTGCCGAAGCTGTTCCATGCACGCGACCAGCTCGCGGACGCGCTGCTCGGTGGCGTGCTGACGGCGATTGCCGCTTATCTGAGCGTGCGGTTCTTGATGCGCTATTTCGAAGGGCGCGGGCGGCTGGCTTCGTTCGGCGTGTATTGCGTGATTGCCGGAGTGTTTTGCCTTGGGTGGTTCATGCTGCATCCGCAGCCGGTTTGACGGTTGCGGTGCCGGTTGCGCGTCGCGCATGATATGACGCGATGATCGGGTATAATTTCGGGCTGGGCTTCATGCCGGGCCCGTTTCGTTTCGGGGCTTTGAGTCCGGTTTGTGCCGTGTTGTGCTCGAAGCCTTTCGCGTCAAATGCGGCCCGGGTTGTGCGGCCGTGTCTTTTCCCCTCGACCGCCCTTAGCTCAGTTGGATAGAGCAACGGCCTTCTAAGCCGTAGGTCACACGTTCGAATCGTGTAGGGCGGGCCAGAATTTCCTGAAAGATCAACAAGTTACATCCGGTCTGAATCCGGCGGATTCAAGGCCCAATCACAGTTCTGTGTGACTGGGGTGTGACTGGATTCTACATCGGGCGTCCCATCAATAACGCCTAGCACCCACCAGACTACCTTTTCAGCGACCTGTATTCGAAGCGCCGCGAATATTCATCCCGGCCACAAATCCCAGCCCAATATCGGCTAGTCGCTCTCCCGGCCCGCTTTGTCGTCGTGGCGGTTCTCTGGCTTCGCGGCTTCCTCGTCGTTCTCTAGTTGGCCCCGTTCCTGCGCCTCTATCTCTGCTGCACTCCAACGGCGGGACGCGTCGGCACGCGCCTTGGCAATCTCATCAAGTAACGCGCTGTGAGCTAATACATAGCGATCAAGCAGTTCCCGCACGACATCCGACGTGGTCTTTTGGGTAGCGAACTGGAGGTTATCCAGTTGCTCATGCAACGTGACCGGGATGCGGACGTGCAAGACCCGCGTTTCAACTCCCTTTGGTCGACCTCTCGTAGCCATTTCCTGTGTCCTGTATCACCAATATGGGAAGTCTAGCAGATATTGTCGCAGCAAGAGCTATCGAGTTATCAACATCAATAGGAATAATCATATTTCTGTGATACAGAATACGGATATCATTCGAATTGTTGTGAGACATAACACGTTAACTCGCAACCCCTTAGCTGTTCGGCGGGGGAACTGCTCTTTAACAACTTGGTGCGTAGGCAAGTCCTACCGGCCCCTCGTCAGGGTCGAGACGTGGCAACGATAGTCCGCACGGCTGATGTAGAGCCGAGGTGGCAAGGTCGATTGCAGCCACGAAAGAGACGAAGGCTTTCGGTTCGTAGAGCAGGTCCCAGTGGGCCTGTTCCATCAACCGAATGACGGAGAATCCATCCATGCAAATTCAAGCAGTAGCCGCACACACCCGCCTTGCGCTTGCAACGGTGGCGTTTTCGAACACCGGCAAGGACCAGGACCACGCATCGCTGAATGAGGAAAACGCGGCGCTTTGGCTCAAGAATGGTCAAGACCATCTGCGTAGTAATGCCGACGCAGCTGGTGATCCCGTTGCCGTAGACACGGTGCATTTGGCTTCATTGCGACACCGCATCCTCGCATTGGCCCGATTGCTCGATGAGGCAGAGGAGGAATACAACCGCTTGGACGCCACCCTTTACTCAATGTGACGAGACGGAGCGCGACGATCCGTAGCACTTGTTTTCCACGATGCAAAACACCCCACAGCTAAGGAGAGCCGTCTCGCCTACACAGCGAATCCCACGATACAAAATACCCCTGAGCTAAGGATAGTCCTTCTGTATTTCGCAATATAAAACAGGGCGTAGCTTAGAGGATGGCGAGAGGCCCAGTCCTCCACATTTCACGATATAAAATAGGACGCAGCTAAGGAGAGGACGAACCGAATCCGATGGGTAGGCATGCCCGATGATGCCCCAGGTACGTGCAAGGCGAACAGTAACTGCACGGCCGTATGGCGGTGTTCTTTGTTAACTTTCTTCATTAATTAGGAATGCATATGACAAGTCCTCCTAGGCCGTACACTAGAAAGACCGCATACGACCCCGACGTATCGCGTGTGGTTGGCGTTCGAATCTCGCCTGAACTCCTAAAGCGTCTGCGTTTCATCGCGGCGGAACGGGACCTCACTGTTTGTAGTCTGTTGCGGAATGAAGCCGAACGCCTTGTGAGCGAAAGCGGGACGCAACATTGACTGCTGGTCTCCAAATTTGGGATGAGAACGGCCGCATCGCTCTGGATGCGACTACGCGAGCAGGGCGGGTTAGCGGTGTCGTCCGAATCCATCCGCAAGGAACCAAGGATGTTCAATGGGTTGCCGGACAACCCGGTTCAGTGGCGGCCGACCTCTCGGGAGGGACACCTTTCTGGGCATTCACGCCGGATTGGTTGTTCCAGCACGTGAGCGGTAATGCTCCGGTTCCTGTGGTCCAGATCGCGGCAAACGGAATTAGTTGGTTTTACTCCGGGTCGCCCGCCGATTACCGTAAGCCCGTGCCGGGAACGCTGGTGTATGGCGTTTATTAACCACAAGGAGGTCACATAGCAGGTTCAAACAATAACGTCACCGTTCGGTATTCGGTCGATGCCTCTGGCGCACAGGCGGGTATCGGCCAACTCCGTGCGGCAAACGCGCAGCTAAACGCGTCACTGGAAGAAGTACGGCGCAAACAAGAAGCGGTACAACGCGCAATGCAGGAAGCGGCCAGCAACGGCTACACCCTCTCCGCCCGCGAAGCAAAGAAACTCGTAGACCAGTACGACCGCCTCCAAGCGACGGCCGGTAAGACGCGTTTGGAAATGCTCAACCAGCAAGCCGCCGCGCGAGGCGTTACGCAAGCGTTCTCCGCCCAAGCGACGGCGATCCAACAAGCCGCGCACGCGGCGCACTCGTTCAGTATCAACAACTCCGCCGCCCGCCGCGAAATGCTCGTTCTTGCGCACGAAGCGTCTCAGGGCCAGTGGAAGAGGTTCGCCGGTTCCATGCTGGTAATGGCTGAGGCGTCCGACGCACTGAGCCTGATTATGTCCCCGCTCGGGGTAAGTCTTGGGGCGGCAGCAGGTACGGCCGCTGCGTTCGCGGCAGCAATGGCAAAGGGTGCAGCGGAAGCTAAGCAGTTCAACGCGGCTATCCAGCTTACCAATAACTTCGCGGGCCTGACGGCGGCTAGTTTAGGTGCGATGCAGTTCCGAGTTGCGGCAGCAGCAAATAGCGGCCTCTCCCAGGCGGGGGACGTGCTGCGAGGTCTTGCATCGACTGGGCGCTATACGTCGAAAGAGATGGAAGGATTGGCGGAAGTGATTCTCCGCACGTCAAAAATCTCCGGCGCAGCACTTGACGACGTGTCCAAGGAATATGCGAATCTGGCTGACGACCCTATGAAATGGGCTACCGAGCATAACCGGAGCATGCACTTCATGGACGCGGCGACGTACGAGCATATCAAGGCGTTGCAGGATGCTGGCGATAAACACCAAGCCGTCCAGGCCGTCATCGAGGCTGCGTTATCGCAGGTTCAAGACTCCAGCGCGCAGCATCTCAAGGAGTCGGCCGGTTATTGGCGCGCACTGTCGAGAGAAGTTGATACGTTCTGGGTGAAGGTCAAGCAAGGTCTCAGTTCGGGGCCGTCGCTCCAGGATCGTATTGATTCGTTGCAGATTGACCGGGCCGCTATGGTGAAGGCAGGAGGAGGTTTCACCAGCCATTCCATTGCGGACGTAGATCGACAGATCGCGAACCTGAAAGCGTTTCAGCAGAACGAGGCTAGGTACGCTCAGGTTCAAGCAGAGGGGACCGCCCGTGAACAGGCAGCCGTAGCAGCCTTGCAGCGGATGGACACACTGCGCGATCAGGTCATGACGAATGCGCAGAAGCGGCAGAAGGAACTTGCGCAACTTGCGAGGGATCAAGCCGCACTTGTTGCCGATGGTAAGGGGTTGTCTGCCGCCGAGTATCAGAAGATGGTAGGCAACATCAACGAGAAATACAAAGACCCGAAACGATCAGACAGTGGGGCTAGGTCGGCATGGCAAGGGCATCTCGCCAAGTACGAGACGGCCAACGCCGCCATTGCGGAAATGGCGCGACAAGACGAGCGGAATCTCAAGGCACAGTATGACATTGGTGTGTTAAATGCAGAGGATTACTATCGGAAGCTTGAAGAACTACAGACCCGCTCCATCGACCAGCAAATCGCGAATGCACAGAAGCGGGTTGACGTAGCTAAGGCGCATCGTGAAAGCGCGACATACCAAACCGCAATCAAGGAACTTCAAGCACTACAGGCGCGCCGCGTTGGCATTGAGCAGGACTTGGCCAACACGTTGGAAAAGCTATCTGCACAACGTGCGTCGAACATTGCAAAATTCTCCGCACAAGAAACCGCAGCGTATGGGGCGCAACTCAATAAGTATGCAGATGCGCGGCACACGCGATTTATGCTTGCTGACGAGAAGGCGAAGTATGACGGCCTTGCGGCTTTGCGGGATCAATACGAACGCAAGATGGCGTCTCTCGCAGAAGCCTATAGTGGTCTGACAGCCGACCGGAAGGAATACGACGAGAAGGCGCGGATTGCGGGGGAGTTCTACCGGCGAGACGTTGAGGCATTTCAGGCTCAGCAAGAGGAGATGCAGGCCGTTCGAGAATCGTTTGGGGCGCAGTTCAAAAAGAGCTACGCCGACCTCGTAGGTTCCTCGCAGACAACCGCAGAAGCGGTCGCAAGCGGATTCCGTGGCGCATTCGATTCGGTCAGCAGCGCTCTGGATACGTTCATCACAACGGGCAAGGCTAGTTTTAGTTCCTTCGCTACGTCCGTTCTTGCCGACCTAGCAAAGATCGCGTTACGGCAAGCTGAGATTGGGGTATTCAAGGCGATGGCTAGCTCGTTTGGCTATTTCAGCGATGGCGGCCCCGTTGGTCACTTTGCGTCTGGAGGCGCTATCAGTGGCCCCGGCACGGGGACTAGCGACAGTATCCCAGCGATGTTGTCGAACGGCGAATTTGTAGTCAACGCGGCGTCTACAAAGAAGTACCGTAGCCTGCTGGAGTCGATCAACTCCGGCCACATGGCGCACTTCGCGACAGGCGGCATTGCGAGTTCTCTTGCACCATCTCCGGCCCCTATGTCGGGGAGTGGCGATAAGCCTCACTTTACCGTCAACCTGAACGGTGGGCGCGGTGGGCTTACGGAGGCCGATGTAGCCGACATGGTCCCTCAGTTTCAAACGATTGTGGACATCCAACTACGGAAGCGTATGGCTGAACAGGGCGGCTATGCGTACCTAATCCGTAACGGGCTGATCTAATAACGTTACATAGCGGATCCGTCGAAGCCGGCGCGGGTTTGCTATTTAAATTTCCGGCACTAACCACCATAAACTAAGGACTACGACATGACAAAAACGAATAACACTTTCATTCGCTCGGTTATCGCTGACGTTGTTGTCGGCCCAGCAGGGGCCGCTACCTATACTGAGGCGCGGTGGGGTGTGAACGCAGGGGCAACACAAGTTGTCAAGGCGCTCACTAACCCGATGCTTGCTGGTCCGGATGCGACAGGCGCGCTTACGGCTGGGACGTTGAGTCGACAGCAGTTTGTGCAGGCCGTCTTTAGCCGCTCGATTCTCGGGCAACTTAAAGGGCTGGTACGAGTTCCGGCAATCTGTCGGGTGAATGCGGAGACATCCCCAATCGCCGCCAAGTTTGTGGGCGAGTACAGGCCGCTCCCCGCGTATCAGGGGGCATTTAGCACCAAACTCGTGGACAAGCGAAAAGTAGGTCTCACTGCAGTTATGCCCCGCGAACTCTTCCTGATGACGGACGACGCGGCGGAGGGGGTAATTTCGGCTCAACTGCAACGGGCCTTGAGTCGAGGTCTCGACAACTACTTCGTTGGGAGTCAGGGACGGGACGATTCAAACCCGGCTGGTTTGGCGTCGATGTCGAAACAAGTATCAAATTTCGCTGATGGTATCCAAGCGTTTACGGGCGACCTTACTACCGCCAGCGTTCTTGTCAATCCGCGCACCGCGATTGCCCTCCGTAGTTCTACCGAGACGCGAATTACAGCAAACGGTGGGGAATACGGCGGACTTCCCGCGATTGCTTCGTATGGCGTGCCTCTCGACAAGCTGTTTATCGTGGATGCTAGCCGCGTGCTGGCGTACTTCGGGGACGTTGCAATCGAGTCCGCTGGTGCCGCACGCCTTAACGTCGATGACGGGGCGGGCGCGACATCGCAGGTGTATGTAGACCTGTTCTCAACGGATCAAGTTGCGATCAAGGCCCAGCAGCACGCCGACTGGGATTTTGTTGACGGGGCGGCCGTCGAGGTTACCTGTACGTTCTGATTGTGAGTGTGAACGTGAACGATAAGAGACTGGAGGAACTTCGTGGCGAGGCGGAATGTATTCGCCAAGAGTTCTACGCCGTAGTCGCCAAAGGCGGGGACGGGCGTGCGCTCGCAAAGCGGTACGAAGCCGTGCAGCGAGAAATCACCCGGCGGGTAGCAGGGTAAGACAGAGCGATCGAATCAGGGGCGAGAGATTTTCCCCATTAATATAAGGAGAACGATGGAATATGAAATCCTGGTTGGTCACATGGAGACCAACCAACTTAAGGCACTGATCGGGGCGACGCAGACGGACAACCAGCGTCTCGCTATTGAGATGGCCCGTAACGACCTCATCGCAGCGGCGGCTAAGGTACGACTTATCCGTATTGAACTGGACGCGGCCGAACAGGAATGAGCCGCCGCGACAGTACGTTCATGATTAGCTCGGCGGCACTCGCGCGGTTGCATGCGGACGCTCGTAGCGTAGGTATGGGGGCATCTCGGTACTTCCGAGAAAAGGCCGAAAGGATGCGCGACTTGTTCGAATCCGCGCCGTTATACCGGCCGAAACTTGACCTGGGAACACCCCGTAACAGGGAGTATCAAGTGGGGGTATCTAGTCTTACGGAACGCCCCTTGCAGGAACTCGCTAAGCGCTTGGGATTGCCTGCCGATGCTGTGGCGGAGATGGTCATTACGTCGGATGAGGTTTCGGCGTGAGCCGCCGTCAATTGCTGGAGGCCGCCCGCCGCGTTGGTGTGCGGGCCGACATGTTCTATTGCGGCAAGCGTATACCTCTGAATATCGAAGCACTTCGCACGGCTCTGCTGGAGCGGCTGTACGGGCGGAACCTGGGTACGGTAGGAGCCAACACACCGCAAGCTATGGATAACCGGATTCTACGCGGTGCGGCATGCGCCAGGGGCGAACTTGGCCATTCGCTCGCCGTAGCTCAGATGGCCGTCCGTGAAGGACAGGACGCGTTACAGGAGTACAAGCGTCTTGCGAGTCTCAAGCGACGTAGGCCGAAGGACGAGGCAGCCGCGCTTGCATCGAGCCGTCAATGGTTGGCTAAGGCTTGCACTATGCAGGACCAGTACGAGGCGCAGCGTGCGGCAGTCCAACGATAACAATATCTGTCCGACGTGTGGGGAGCGATTCCGCTCCTCGCGAGCCTTCGACATGCATCGAATCGGCGAATACGGGCGTGTCGGGCCGGGTGGTCAGTACCTATCGGCGCAACGACGTTGCCTCGCTGTTGATGAGATGAGGGAGGCCGGAATGCTTCGGAATAAGCGGGGACTCTGGATTACCAAAGCGTTCGGAATTGCCTCTCCGTTTGCACCTGCGGCCGATGCAAGCAGGGAGGGCAAGGGCATGTAGCTACAGGACACCCGGCCGGTTATAGCCTCACGCGTGTGCGCGCGCACAACGCACTTCTACGTAGTCTGGCCTGACGCTGCGGCCTGGGTAGCAGCTACAGCGGTCGTAGTGCTATCAGAGCGAATACGCAAAATTTACTCCTAGGGAGGTGTCAGTACTTATCTTTTACCGATGAAAATAATCCGTCGTCGGCTTACTGCTATTTTTACGAGGATTGCGCCTGAAACTGGATGCGCTATGCTGGTTGTCGCATTCCTGGCGTAATTAAATCGAAATATCGCAAAGGAGTTTGCTATGTCCGGAAACTATGTGTCGGCACCTTTTTGCTTCTGTATATCATCTGGGTCGTTGCAACGTTTGAGCTACCCAAGTAAGGTGACAATTTCAGTTGATTCCAGTTTTCATCCGGTGTATTTTCAGGCGTCTACGACAGACGATCCGCCGCAAGGCGACAATGCGGACGGCAACGGAATTGCTGTTTATAGTAGTGGTGAAGAGAATCTCGGTAGCCCGCTGTCTAAAATTTCGATCGCGCCGGGAAGTATATCGTTCACGCTTTCAAAACCTGATTCACGGCAAAGCGTGTCAGATTTGATTTTTGATCTATTTCTCTGGGCAACAGAAGATATTGACGGCAATAAGTTTGGATTGCATCTAGATGCGGACATAGAAGTTGTTGTCTCTTACGGATGGGATCACGGAGTAGCAGAACAGCAAATGGAGTGGCCGGGCCGGACTACTGAAATTATATGGCAACAGTAAGCACTGGCTGATAGCTGTCAGGGTTAGCCCGCCTGGGCTGACCCACGGTAACACGACAGGACTTAATGCGCAGACGTTCAAGGGCCTAATATTGGGCTACGCGTGTACGCGTGCGCGCACAACGGAGAGAATCCAGCCCGCACCCGGATATCTGGCGCAATGCTCGCATCTCTGCTGAGAGTGCGGACTGAATTGGGTGAGCGGAAGGGGAGGATTCGAACTCTCACAGCGTCCAGCGATTACTCCCTAGACGGCCAAGGGCCACAGGCTACCAATTACCTGCATACCTTCCGATTACTTGAACTTTGGTCGCAATGAACCTGCTTCATGGAGCGAATCCGCGTTATCGGCGGAAATTTTTGCAGTTAGCGATATTTCGACACTGACCGGTCGGCGCTGTGGCTTTTGACCTCCACATTTCTCCTATCCCCCCCGTCCTTGGCTACCGGGAGGCACTGATCTGTACACCGGAAGTGGCCGCTGCAGCTTCACTGCGGGCCTGCTGTGAGTCAGCGAGGGGCGGGAGATACCTAAATCAATCAGCCCGTCTACGGGCCTTTAATCGAAGGAGATGTTTTATTGAGTGACTGTTTGAAGCACTCGGAATGGAAACCCACTGGGATGCAATGGAAGTGCCCGTTCTGTGTGCCACTAAGTAACCGGCCTCTGACGACCAAGCAGAAGGCCCGTATAGCAGCGGCTGGAGATGCCCTCCGGATCGACGACCTCTCCGGAGGGGCATGGGATGTGATCCGAAAGCGAATCCGTAAGCGTGATGGGTACTGCTGTCGAGCCTGCGGAATCGCTGTACGGGGCGGGGTTGTGGATCACATCAAGCCCCTTGCTCAAGGCGGATCGAATGCGGATGAGAATCTGCAACTGCTCTGCAAGGAATGTCATGACGACAAGACCAATGCAGACCAGGGGTACAGGGTGCGGAGGCGAGTTGGTTTGGACGGGATGCCGGAAGGTTGGGCTTGAGTGAGCAGTAGGCGCACCAATTGACTGGCAAGTATGCTGACCACGACCGAGACAGCGACCAAGCTACTCGGTTTGTGCCGTGGTGGCCGGAAGTCACCTCCGTACGTGTTCCTTCTCTATCGCTCAGGGCTGCCGGATGGAAAAGAAGCTCTCGTCCGGTTACGAGGCTATCGGTGAAATCCTATGTCGATCTGGATACCGGCGAGATTATCAAAAAGCGCGATATGTTCATTCGCCGTCACCACGTACCATCGAATCAAAGTCTGAGGTTGATTGAGCAACTTGTGGTGTTGAATTCGCAACTCGGTAAGAGGGCGCGGGAGCTATGCGTGTTTCTGCTCAAGATGAGGAACTGCCGTGGTTCCTTCGTTCAGCCCCTGGAGGACTTGCTCAGAGCCTTTATCAACCGGAAGGGGCGAGTGGTCCGGATGCCGCGTGCGATGAACCGGCATATCGATCTGGTTGGGGAGATTGCGGCGGCCGGAGTGATTGCCCAAGAGCAGGCACTCGGGAGTCGTTTCCAAAGGCATCGGAGGCTGACTACGCGAGAGGTATTGGATGAGGCAGCCGTGTTCTACGCATGGCCGGGCATATTCCACGGTCGGAATGGTTGGGAGGCTGCGGAGGAATTCGTAGCAGGTTGTATCTACTATAAGCAATCGGCTGGAGACCCTTGTCAGGCCTGGAATGTGGTCTAGAAAACTTGGCATTCTAGGCCCGGTATTCGACGCCTGTCGCAAGTGCTGTCACCGCGAACAACGATACTATGGGGGGGGCTTGAAGACAGATCGTCCAGTGTAGGCGTTCAGATGAGGAAGCTTCGGAGTGGGCGGGTTAACCCGCCCATCACAGAGCCGCCAGTTCAATGGGGGCGGGCCAGAATCGTTGCTAGTAGGTCCGCTATCGGTTGAAGATATTGCGGTGAGTTCTCGATCAGCCAATCTGTAATCTCGACCGAATGCGTTGTCTTTCTGTACTCTTCGGGGTTCTCTGGAACATCGTTAAATATCCCTTTCAGAATTTTCGGAGCATGCACGATGTCTAACCATGCATCACATTCATGGAGATTTGTCGCTGTCCCTCGGTCAAATGCAGCCGTTAGAAATTTTTGATCATGTCCGTTCTTGTTAATCCAATCAATAATGGATTCTGGCGAGACCGCTTGTCCCGAGGAGTTTGAGAGAACGTGCGCAATCGCATCCGGGGATAGAATGTAGTTTTCGAAACAAACACGCGAGAGGAAGTGAACAGTTCCTTTGGAGTCTCGTTCCAGATCCCTCATTTCTGCTTGCGTTCTGCTCTCCCGATCAAAAATAAAACCTACTGCCGGTGGGAGTAGTGCTCCTGAGTTGCTGATATTCGTATATGTATCAAATACCATCTTAGGACGAATTTTTTTGGGGCTTTCAAAATCGCCGGTCGCACTGACCTTTAACATCATAGTCCCAATGGCATCCAGCTTTGCAATCGCCGTTGCAATACGTGGGAATGTCAGTTCTTCGGTTTCTCCCTCAACCCAGAGAATGCAGTCTGCGCCGTATACGTCGGATAAACGCGTCCCGATGCTTGCAAGCCCTGTTTTGACATGGTCGAGGTTTGTTAAATCAAGCGACTCGATGGTAGAGCGCCCATCTCTATTCACCACGACAGAAACAGACGACGCGTTTGCAGATCGGATTACCTCCGGAGAATGCGTTGTTATAATGTATTGATGCTTAATTGGGAGATTATTGAGGATTGTGAGTAATGTCCGGACGGCCTTCGGATGAAGGAAGCTGTTAGGTTCATCGATGGCGATGACAATCGGTGTGGCTGAATTCATCGCGACATAGAGAATCGCCAGAACCTGCCCAATCCCAGTGCCGGATTGGGCAAGTGAAACAGAAAGATCGGGGCGGCGGTGGTGTATGGGTACTAGTGATGTTCTAATTTCTAATTCCGTATTACTCACAGGTACTACTTTCACTCGATGTACGGATGGAAATATTTGATGGACGTGTTCTACATACTCTTCGAATAAATCTGGGTTGTGGGATTGCAATAAATTGAGGCATTCCGGTAAATTAGTTGCGTCTCCTCTAAGGATTTTCGAGGTGCCAAAGATGCCTCGGGAATTGTTCATTCTTTCGGCGCGGAATTTATAGAGGCGACTCGTAAGGTTATTTATCTGGACGTCAAATGCATTTTGTACGCCTATGTAATTGCTGATGGAGCCATTTAAGATACCTTTGGTTTTTGAGCAGGCATAGCCAAGAACATTTGCTCCCGATGTGGCGGAGCACTTTATATCACCAAAGACAGAGTAAAACGTAACATTTTGCTTGGCGGATTCTCGTGATGTTTTTATTCCAATCTCAAATTCGTTTATATTTTTTAGGTAGGTTGGAAAATCTTGCGTGATTAGATTGGGTTGCTGCGGCGTCGGGATTATAACGGAGTCGCCTAGATATCTCCATATCTCTGAAATTTCCATTGAAAATCGCATGTCGATCTCGCATGGGGAGTCTATCAAGTCGTCTTGATGCTGTTTTGTTTCGGGTGACAGATGGGGCTCGTAATCAATGCTGGTTAGGGAAAATGCCTCTAATAGCGAACTTTTTCCAGAATTGTTTTCTCCCAGTATGAGATTCATTCCTGGGGATAGCGAGATTTCGGTGCGCTCGCAAAAGCTTCTGTAATTCTCAAGTGTAATATTTTTTACGTACATAGTCTCTGTTCGTGGTCTTTCTGCGCGCTTAAATCGTTAATGTGCGACCTTTAATGCGGTCCATGTTTTAAGTGGTTTATCGTTAAGGTTAGTAACCGCCGTACGCCTTTGTGAACGAGTAGTAACCAACAACGGGAGCGACTGCCTGATGAAGGCGGACCGCCAGCGGCTCAACGATCGACCAGAGCGGAAATTGCTTCATGCCGGTTCGAATATATCGAAGCCCGTGCCGGTCGTTCAGCCCGGCTAGCAGTTCCATAGCGTTTCTATCAGCTTGCTTCTCATCAAAAATACGGAGTAGATCCAGTTGCTTAGCGGCACGGTAGCACGCGTGTAGATCATGTCCGTATTTCTTGGAGCCTAGTTCACGAACGGTTGTCCCATGCTGACGAAGGTACGCCTTAAGTGTTAGTTCGATGCCGTGATGAGCCAGAAAGTAAGCCGGTATGGGGGAAATTTGTTCGCCCGGGTGCTTTTCCGCATGGGTTCGATCAAGCACCATCGCGGCGGCAATGTATTCGTACGCGTAGCGAGCTAAACCGGTGGCGGTAGTGCGGTCCTCGGAGTCGTCCGCATTGTGTACTTGCTGGCTCATTGCGATTCCCCATTTCGATATGTGAGCAAAGCATCTTATTGTTGAATTTACTGCATTTTCTGACCGTGTTGTCGTGATGGCGGTAAATTTGTCTGACGACCCGCGAGGCGCAGCAATGGCACGCGTACGGGAAGGAAGGGACACGGCGTCTAGATGAGACGCGGAGGGATAGGCATTTGCAGCCGAAGTCTACCGAGCAAGCGCTCTCGTACGCATCGGCTCCCGCAGGAACAGACCCGTTACCGAAGTTCGTTTCTCCTGACACAGGCACATTGCGCGGCTGGTGGAAGCACCCTGAGCGGGTTGACGGCGCGGACGTGCGCCGTATGGTCCTGGAGGTCATCGCGCTTCGGAGACTCCTAAACGCTAGCGTCAAGGTAGCCCCCGAATCACGCGAGGTTTAATTACTTCTTGTCGGGCGTGAAATACCCTGTGCGCGAGCTTGAAGCGGATTACCGCGAGTTCACCTGATTGCGAGCACCTATCGCCTGTGGATATAGCGGGTGGGTGGGCGAACAGCGGGGAAGAGGGTATTTTCTGTTGCAATAAACGCAGGGTTTTTTAGACTGAGAAAGTTTTTTCTCCGACCAACGCCTTGTCGTGTCTGCGCGTGAGCGATGTCAAGACCTCCATCGCAAATTATCCGTTAGGGCGTTTTTGTCAAGCTGTATTACATTATGTCTTAGCAGTGCCGGTCGGCCCTGCAAAACAAAGGGCGAGCCACTAGGTTCTCAGGCCACGGGTAGCTCGCCCTACACGAAAAAGGCAAATCGTATGCTTCTTGATCAATCGACGCTCTACGTAGTCCTTGCTGTGACCTACGCATTGATGGCACTGATTCACAGCCATCCGTAAGGTGCCTTTGTATCCTATGTATGTCTGTGTAGGATACATCGCAGTCTAGCACTTTCGGATTACCGGTCAACAGATATTGTCGACCGAACGAGGCGCTAGGCTCTTGGCAAATCGCGCCTGTGCGTGATGAGTCCCGGCCGCCGACCTAGAAATAGGTGGCGGCTTTGTCACGCCTGTATTCAATAATGTTGCGGCGGTCCAATACTTCCGGAGGGGGCAGTGGAGTTTTCTATAGCAATCCATAAGGACGATGGGACCGTGTTCGGCGTGACTGTGCCGGACATTCCTGGGGTTCACTCATGGGGTGAGTCACTGGGCGAGGCCATCGAGAACACAAAGGTTGCGATCGCAAGTCACGTTGAGACTTTGCGCGCGCTTGGAGAGGCGGAGCACTTCACCTGTTCGACCTTGGAAGAACTCTCAGCGAACCCCGACTATGCCGGAGCGGTTTGGGCGAAGGTCGAGGTTGAGCTTCCTCGGCGGGCCTAACCCTCAATCGGCAAGGTACCGGTTATGAAGATGTTTGCAATTGTTGGTTGGCTTACGTTGTTTCCGGCGTTCACAGGCATCTACGCCGCGCGTCTCTGGTATCTGTCGAGCAAGCTATACGTAAGGCCGATATGGGAAAAGTGTGGTGGGATTGAGCCGCCTGGCGCTGGTTCGGCCTCCAATTCGGGTTGGATTGCTGGAATTCTCGAAGCAAATAGCGAGAGTGCCGAGCTAAATCGACGTGCGGCCCTTTGGACGGCTGTATCGGTTGGCCTTAGCGCGGCTGTGACGGTGATCGGGACCGGGCTACCGCTTATCATCGGCCAGTGACGCGCACGTAGTTCCAGCGGATCAGTCGGTCACGGCCAGCATTCGATCTATTTCCTCCATCGGGATCATGCCGAGCTTATTCAACTTGACGCGGTAGAACGCCATGCGCTTCTTTAGCGTTGGGCGGCTGATGCCGAGCATCTTCGCAGCTTGTGTGTAGGTTACGTGCGGCGGTCGCGGATGGCGCGTTGCGTAAATCTCTACGGCCTTCGATGCTATTCGGAATGCATCAATCTCGGAGAGTCCCGGTCCTTGTCGGACTATTTCTCGGATCACTTGAGGTTGGTGCCGCGATTCCGGCAAATGATGCGTTCGCACCCTAGGCATGGTTGCCCCCGGTCGATTGAGGAGTTGATAGTTTGCGGTGACGGCGTGCAGTTGTGAAGGAGTCCGGTAATTGAGCAGTGCCGGTTCGAGTCCTGTAAACGGCACCGTTCAGGCTGGGTAGCAAAGCGTGTCCGGACGAGGTGCGTAGGTGTGTGTAAATTTCTGGGCTACGCGCAGCGGGAAAAATGTTCTCCGGGTGTTGTCGTTGGGCGACAGTGTCTGGAGGCCAGGGCCGAGTTCCGACATGTCACGTTGGTGCGATGCCCAACCGATTTCAATCCAGACTCAGCATGAGCGATGACATTCCGAAGCGGATTAGGCGGGCCGTTAAAGACGGACGACTCCCTAACATGCGCGATCCTCGCCACCTTGGATACGTTCCTCCTGCGGTCGGGTTCGCTCACGCGCGCTTCGTTGGCTACTTCGAGCTTGGTATCCATGAGGAAGAATACGAGGGCAAGAAGCGCGACCGCGAGAAGGTCGATCTTGTCTTTGAACTGAGCGGCCCGAATCATGAACCGACCAAGGCCGCAGATGGGACGCTGATCCCGATTCGCATCACGGCTCAAGAGACGTTAGACCTATCGTATGGAGCCAGTTTCTACGAGTTATTTGGCGCGATGGACGCTGCGTGCGGCGGTGGAGCTACTCACATAGCAGAGATGTTGGGTAAGCCATTCATCGTGGAGGTATTCCGCCGGAGGAGCAGAGACGGTAAGCGAATCTATGCCAGCCTGCGCGGGCCGAATGGCTACAACGTGAAGGGGACCGCGCAGCGAGATCGGCGGACGGGTAAGCCTGTCGTTGTGGAGGTTGCAGCGGCAGTTACTGCTGTGAAGGCGTTCATTTGGGAGGTTGCGGATAAGGAGATGTGGGACTCGATCTACTTACCCGGCGAGTATCCTGAACGGCGGGACGCGAACGGCGCGCTGATTGCTCCCATACGTTTGAAGAACGTGATTCAGGAAAAGATCGCATCGGCCAATAACTGGGCCAGCCACCCGTTATCTAAGTTGGGCTTGGGTCCTGGCCCGCAGGAGCCGCTACCGGTACGCATGCAGCGGCCCCGAAAGCGTTCCTAGCCCAGCTTCTTCGCCAAATCTTCGGCACGTAAGTGCGTGTAGCGCTGGAGCATGCTCAGGGTCTTATGTCCAGTGATGCTGGCAACTTCCATTGGGTTGAGACCTTTCTCGAATAGGCGACTTGTGGCTTCGTGGCGGAGGTCGTGCAGACGGATACCGACAAGCCAGTTCGGAGTAGCGGGGCAGTCAAGGATGCCGCACGTGGACTCATATAGCTTACGCGCCCTCTGTACGGCACGACAGAAGGCCCGCGTAAGGGCGTCCGCAGTAACGGCGAACGGTACGGCATGCCCGGTATTCTTGCGCGCCAGTAGCACGGTGGCGGCGACGCTGGAGAGCGGGACGGTGCGTGGCGTATCTGTTTTCGTCACCAGTAGGTGTGCGGTACGTAGGTTGAGGTCGATGTTCTCCCAGCGTAACGACGCCAGTTCGCCCCGGCGCATCCCCGTCGCTATGGCGAGCCGGATGAAGTCGCGCAGATCAGGCGATTCCGTGGCATCGATGATTGCCTGTATCTCATTCGGGTGCAGTCTGCGGTCACGGCCTTGTGGCTTCCGAGGCTTGACGACTTTGGGCACGCCGCGGGGCAGGACGATGCCCCATTCACGTGTTGCCAATGTCAGAACGCGATTCACGAGATTCAATTCATGGACGACGGTTTGCGGCGACACCTCCTTGAGCCGGGTGTCGCGGTAGCCGACGAGATGGGTCGAGGTGAGGGCGGTCAGCTTGTACGCGCCGAGTTGCTTCATGACCTTCTGAGCACGGCCCTTGTCGCTTCCGCCGCTGCGTTTGGTCGGGGATATGTCGCGGATGTACCGGTCAAGTAGGTCTGCGAGGGTCGTTCGCTCGGCGTCGTCACGGCTCGCAAATAGTCCCCGATCCATCTCCGATTCGATCATGCGGCCCCATGCGAGGGCTTCGATCTTCGTCGCGAACTTCTTTGAAGTGGCGGGGTATCCCTTTTTGCGAACTTGGCATATCCACCCATTTTCGCGTTTGCTTACGGTCGCCATACGGCCTCCAAGGAGGTCGCCGGTGTGACTGGAGTGTGACTAGATCGCTCTCAGTTGGATAGAAGGCAAGCCCGACAAGGGTTTGCCGCCCACGAGCAACGGCCTTCTAAGCCGTAGGTCACACGTTCGAATCGTGTAGGGCGGGCCAATTAAATCAATAGGTTAGGTTGTTTTTTGCGGCCTGTCTTCAGCCTTCGATAATTCTGTGTAGGTGTCATGTAGGCGTTCTCAGTCAAAGCAGATCCAAATTAATCTGGGTTGGGTGGGCGCGGCGACTGCAAGTGACCGCAGTCAGGGCGCGCATGGAGTTGCCAACGTACATGCAATTTGCTTGCCGTATGAAGCGAGTCTGGATGCTGCCACGGGTTCGCCATCGATTCGACCAGGCTGACGCGCAGCCCGGTTGGTTGCAAGCTCGCACCGTCGTATGTGTTAGCCGCACGTGTTGATAGCGTGTGATGGTTGCTCCGCAGTGCCACAGGCTGCGGCAGGCGGCTGGTTATACACCCTAAGGGGCTGTTAACTTTCGCGACGAGCTGTTAACCTCAGGCATCGGAACAACCGAGACTGAGGAGATGGGCAAGCCGAT
>NZ_LOWY01000073.1:0-1567 GCF_001524185.1 Burkholderia sp. FL-7-2-10-S1-D7
CGACCGACAGCTCGGTCGCTTCGCTCTCGACCTCGACGTCGACCGGCCTCTCGTCGGCAACCAGCTCGATCTCGTCGTTGTCCACGTCGACCTCGACCGGCATCAACTCGCTGTCCACGGGCCTCAGCTCGACCGACAGCTCGGTGGCTTCGCTCTCGACCTCCACGTCGACCGGCCTCTCGTCGGCCACTAGCTCGATCAGCTCGCTGTCCACGTCGACTTCGACCGGCATCAGCTCGTTGTCCACGGGTCTGAGCTCGACCGATAGCTCGGTCGCTTCGCTGTCGACCTCGACGTCGACTGGCCTGTCGTCGGCAACTAGCTCGATCAGCTCGCTGTCCACGTCGACCTCGACCGGCATCAACTCGTTGTCCACGGGTCTGAGCTCGACCGACAGCTCGGTCGCTTCGCTCTCGACCTCGACGTCGACCGGTCTCTCGTCGGCAACCAGCTCGATCTCGTCGCTGTCCACCTCGACCTCGACGGGGATCAGCTCGCTGTCCACGGGCCTCAGCTCGACCGATAGCTCGGTCGCTTCGCTGTCGACCTCCACGTCGACTGGCCTCTCGTCGGCAACCAGCTCGATTTCGTCGCTGTCCACGTCGACCTCGACCGGCATCAGCTCGCTGTCGACCGGCCTCAGCTCGACCGACAGCTCGGTCGCTTCGCTCTCGACCTCCACGTCGACCGGCCTCTCGTCGGCCACTAGCTCGATCAGCTCGCTGTCCACGTCGACTTCGACCGGCATCAACTCGTTGTCCACGGGCCTCAGCTCGACCGATAGCTCGGTCGCTTCGCTGTCGACTTCCACGTCGACTGGCCTCTCGTCGGCAACCAGCTCGATCTCGTCGTTGTCCACCTCGACCTCGACCGGCATCAGCTCGTTGTCCACGGGCCTCAGCTCGACCGATAGCTCGGTCGCTTCGCTGTCGACTTCCACGTCGACCGGGCTCTCGTCGGCAACCAGCTCGATCTCGTCGTTGTCCACGTCGACTTCGACGGGCATCAGCTCGTTGTCCACGGGCCTCAGCTCGACCGATAGCACCGTGGCTTCGCTGTCGACTTCCACGTCGACTGGCCTGTCGTCCGCAACCAGCTCGATCTCGTCGCTGTCCACGTCGACCTCGACCGGCATCAGCTCGTTGTCCACGGGTCTGAGCTCGACCGATAGCTCGGTCGCTTCGCTCTCGACCTCCACGTCGACCGGCCTCTCGTCGGCAACTAGCTCGATCTCGTCGTTGTCCACGTCGACCTCGACGGGCATCAGCTCGCTGTCCACGGGCCTCAGCTCGACCGACAGCTCGGTGGCTTCGCTCTCGACCTCGACGTCGACCGGCCTCTCCTCGGCCACTAGCTCGATCAGCTCGCTGTCCACGTCGACTTCGACCGGCATCAGCTCGTTGTCCACGGGCCTCAGCTCGACCGACAGTTCGGTCGCTTCGCTCTCGACTTCCACGTCGACCGGTCTCTCGTCGGCAAGCAGCTCGATTTCGTCGCTGTCCACGTCGACCTCGACCGGCATCAGCTCGTTGTCCACGGGTCTGAGCTCGACCAATAGCTCGGTTAA